>NZ_CAWQOY010000143.1:0-34988 GCF_963896525.1 Nodularia sp. LEGE 04288 | reverse complement strand
GAGGCAGGGGGGAAGAGGCAGGGAGCAGGGGGGATTATGAATTCCCAATGACCAATGACCAATGACCAATGACTAATGACTAATGACTAATGACTAATGACTAAAAACAACCGACATCCGCTATTCTTAATGCAGTTACCGAGTTAGCCACAAAACATTGAGTGAGACTAAATCCAAATCCAGTTTAGGAGCATGGAGTCAGCGACTGCTGGCAGCGATTTTCCTGGGTGGACAAGTAATAGTTCACCTCTTGAGGGGAAAAATCAATTGGCGCAACACTTTAGAGCAAATGGCAGCTGTTGGCCCAGATTCCCTATTTATTGCCCTGTTAACGGCTGTTTTTGTGGGCGCAGTGTTTACCATTCAGGTAGCGCGGGAGTTTATTAACTTTGGCGCTACTAATCTCGTGGGCGGAGTGCTGGCGGTAGCATTGACACGAGAATTATCACCCGTCCTCACCGCAGTAGTTTTGGCGGGAAGAGTTGGTTCTGCCTTTGCAGCCGAAATAGGCACTATGCGGGTAACCGAGCAAATCGATGCTTTATTTATCTTAAAAACTGATCCCATTGATTACCTCGTTATCCCTCGCGTCCTTGCTTGCTGCTTAATGCTGCCGATTTTAACCCTTCTGTCTTTGATCACAGGAATTTTAGGGGGATTAATTATTGCGACGAATATCTATGGTATTGCTGATACGGTATTTCTAGACTCGGCTCGTAACTTGGTCGGCATTTGGGACATTCTCAGCGCCTTAATTAAGGCCTGTTGCTTTGGCTTGTTAATCGCCGTGATTGGTTGCAGTTGGGGTTTGACTACGAAGGGAGGAGCTAAAGGAGTGGGACAATCAACCACAACAGCTGTTGTTACTTCCTTGCTGATTATATTTACCAGCAACTTCTTTCTTTCATGGTTAATGTTTCAGGGAACAGGGGGTGCATTGCTGCAAGGGTTTTAAAACTGGGGAGTAGGGAGTAGGGAGTAGGGAGTGGGGAGTTTTCTACTAGGAACCCCGAACTCGTAAAATAAGATAGATGTCTACTAAAAAACAGGATTGGAAACTGTGACAAGTTCATTTGCGCCTAATTCCACATCAACTGTGGAACTCCAGCCTAGTTACAATATCCCTATCGTGTTGCTGATTGCTGCTATTCCACTACTGGTAGTGCAGCTTTGGGTAGGAGTAGTAATTGCATTGTTGGGTTTATTTCTTTTAATTCAAACTCTGACAATACGGTTACACTTTACTGCTACAGACTTAGATATTTACCGAGGCGAAAAATTACTTCGCAGCTTTCCCTACCAGGAATGGCAAAATTGGCGGATATTCTGGAATAGAATTCCCATCCTATTTTATTTTAAGGAAGTTAACAGCATTCACTTTTTACCGATTTTGTTTGACCCCAAAGCCCTAAAATCTTGCCTAGAAGAACGTTGTCCACGTATATGAGTGTGGTTCTAAGTTCTGTTAGCGTAGCCGGTGCGGAGTGGTTTTGAATTTAGACTATATTTTGTGAAAGTTATTTATTCGCATCATAGGAATTGCATTATTGTTTATGAACCCAGAGGAATCTCAAACCCCAGAACAGATTGATGAGTGGTTGGAACAAATAGAAGCAGAAAACCCAACGCGGGAAAAACCAGAAAACTCATCTGTAGAGTCAGTCCTGGAAGCAGAAACGCCAACTTCATCAACTGATACACAACCAAATAATTCCAATCTTGAGCCAATTATTGCTAATGCAGAAGTGGTAGATTCTGCAATTGAGTTCACCGAAGAGTCAACTGTTGAATTTGCCGCTGTAGAGTTAGAAGCAGAAACTCCTGTACTGGAGTTAGAGTCACCAGAGAATGCGCTCTCCATCCCAGAGGAGGAAAGAGTTGCAGAGTTACAACGCACAGAAGCAGTGCTGAAGGCAGAAATAGCCAAGCTAGAAGTGAGTTACAAAACGCTTCAGGAACAACTAAGTGAAACTCAAACCTCTCTGGTAAAACTTGTACAAGAGTCGCTGGTGCAGCTAGAACAACGCAAACAAGCACTGCAAATTTCTGTAGAACAGCTAGAACGCCGCCAAGAACGCATTCGGAATGAAATGCGAACCACTTTTGCGGGAACATCCCAAGATTTAGCAATTAGGGTGCAGGGCTTTAAAGACTATCTCACTGGTAGCTTACAGGATTTGGCTATGTCAGCAGAGCAATTGCAACTGACACCACCAGTTGTAGTAGAACGAGCAAAACCAGTCGCCAAAGAGGTGAAACCAGCCCAAGAACAGCCAGGAACACCCCAATTTGCCCAACAGCAGTTTCAAGATACTACAAATAAAATTCGCCGCCTGATTGACCAATATCGCAGCAAACCAGATTATTATGGACCGCCTTGGCAGCTGCGCCGGACTTTTGAACCTATCCACGCGGAACGAGTTTCTGATTGGTTCTTCAGCCAAGGGGGACGGGGTGCTTTGCGGAGTATGGGTAGTCGCTTGCAGAATATTCTGATTGCTTCGGCTGTGGCTTCGATATTACACAGATTGTATGGCGATCGCATCCGCACTTTGGTTTTAGCTAATTCACCAGAACGTTTGGGTGAATGGCGGCGTGGTTTGCAGGACTGCTTAGGAATTGCGCGTCCAGATTTTGGCCCGGATAGAGGTGTGGCTTTGTTTGAAACAGCTGAAGCTTTGGCTCAAAAAGCAGACCGGTTAGTGAAGGCTAATCAATTACCTTTAATTATCATTGATGATTCGGAAGAGCAAATCAGTTTAGCAATGCTGCAATTTCCTTTGTGGTTAGCTTTTGCTCCTGACCCTAAAGCTATGAAAAGTTACAATGATGATTTTTAATGTTCACTGATTAAATTATGGCGATTTGGCTCTGTTTATGTGGTGTGGCTTTGGTCGTAGCTTATCTGTTGGGTTCTTTTCCCACGGGCTACATTGCTGTGAAGCAGTTAAAGGGTATTGATATTCGCGAGGTTGGTTCTGGTTCAACTGGCGCAACTAATGTATTAAGGACTTTGGGGAAGGGTCCGGGAGCGTTGGTTTTAGTGATTGATTGCTTGAAGGGAGTTTTAGCGATCGCACTTGTCTATTGGTTATTCTCTGTTGCTTCTGGTCAAAGTCTTATCCCCTCAACGGTAGATATCCCAATTTGGCAACCCTGGATCATTACCTTGGCTGGGTTATGCGCTATTTTGGGACACAGTAAATCAATTTTTTTGGGCTTTTCTGGTGGTAAATCTGTGGCTACCAGTTTAGGAATTTTATTGGCGATGAATTGGCAAGTGGGATTGGCTACAGCGGGTGTTTTTGCTGTGTTTATCGCTATATCCAGGATTGTTTCCTTGAGTTCGATTGCAGGTGCGATCGCAGTGCCTATTTTGATGGTAATTCTACATCAACCGCTACCCTATATCCTGTTTGGTGTTGCTGGGGGGTTGTATGTGATTTTACGCCATCGGACTAATATTGAGCGGATACTTGCTGGTATGGAACCGAAGATTGGGCAGAAGTTAGCAACGGAAAAAAGTGCTGATGGCTGATTTTTTTAATATGGAGGAAAGAACCGCCTTGGCGCTAGCCTCTCCCTTTGGGAGAAGTCGCCGAGAACGCCAAGGAAAGAGAGGAATACTAAATTACAGCACTTCCTTCTGCTATGAGGTACACATAGCGGGCAAGATGCCCGCACCACAAGAGTTTTATCATTAATATATGTACCTTATAATACCGGGAACTGCTGTAAGTGCAAGTTCAGCTTACCCAGCCTGAGAAGTTGCGTCAAATTCTCCCCTCTCTTTACTAAGGGCCTGGGGGTGAGGTTCTAGATTTTAGGAAATTCTTTTACCTAATGGTACTTCTCTATCTGGTTGAATCAGCACAACTTCGCCATTTTCCCCAACTACGCCTAAGACTAAAACTTCTGACATGAAATCAGCTATTTGACGCGGTGGAAAGTTAGTTACAGCTAAGATTAATCTATTTTTTAAATCTTCTAAATCATAGAGTTTAGTAATTTGAGCGCTAGATTTTTTAACGCCCAAATCACCAAAGTCTATCCACAGTTTGTAAGCTGGTTTTCGGGCTTGGGGAAAATCTGCAACTTCGATTATTCTGCCAACACGAATTTCAACTTGCTCAAAGTCGTCATAATTAATTTGTGTCATTTACCTGTGAGTTTCACTAGACCAATACCACCAAAGTACAGTCCTAAGACTGCGCCTGCTAAGAGACTTTGGGTGAGGGGGTCGGTAGAAGGGGTGAGGACAGCACCTAAAACTACTGCTCCCATAATCACAAAACGCCAGCCAGCAATCATCCTTTGAGAGGACACAATTCCTAAATTACCTAATAATAATTGGATAATCGGAATTTGAAATGCTAAACCAGTACTAAATAACAGTAGCAGCACAAATTCAAAGTATTTGTCAATTGACCACAGTTGGTCTACGACATCTTCACCGTAGCTAATGAAAAAATTCAATGCGGCGGGGATAAGTAGCAAGTAAGCAAATACTAAACCAGTTGCAAACAGCACACTGGAACCCAAAACTACTGGTCCGAGTAAGCGGCGTTCTCGGCGAGTTAATCCTGGAAGCAGAAACTGGATAATTTGGTAAAGAATGAAGGGGCTAGAAAGCACTAAGCCACTGTAACCTGCAACTTTGATGGAAACAAAGAAGTATTCTCCGGGCGCAAGTTGGAGAAATTTGACTCCTTGGGCTGGGACTTCCAGTAACTTAACAATGGGCTTGACGGCAATGAAACAGCCAATAATACCAACTGCGACAGCAATTAGAGAATAGAAAATTCGTTGTCTTAACTCTTCCAGGTGGTCGAAGAGGGACATTTCGACTTCATCTGGCAACTCATTGAGAGGGTCAATTTCTGAGTTGCCGTATTCCTCTTGGTCGAGATCAGGAGTAGTTACATCTTGTGAGGGTGTCATTAGTCAGCTCAATAGGCAACATTTGTTAACTATTGTATCCGGGGACGCAGCGACCAAACTATGTTTTTGGCCGCATGAGAATTTTTAGAGTTGTTTTCAGACATTTCTCGGCATTATAGCAACCGCCAAGGTGCTGAGGACATGGCAAAAGTCTAAAATCTTTTCACAGCAAGCATTTCAACTTTGACTTTTGACTTTTGACTTTTGACTTTTGCTTTACCTCTGGGGTAATTTGGGATGTGTCTGGGAGTATCTCGCTACCTTAGCCGAAATCTCTGGATTGTAAAGTCGCAGATAATTCCAGTAGTTACCAAATACTTGTCGCACGTAATTTTTCGTTTCATTAAAGGGAATTTCTTCCACAAAATCGTCTGGGTCGGTTTTAGGAATAGTTCGCAGCCATCTGGAGACGTTGCCGGGGCCGGCATTATAACTGGCGATCGCTAACATGGAGTTATTGTTATACTGCCGATGAGTAAAGTCTAAATACCATGTCCCCAGATTAATATTTTCACTGGGATCTTCTAAGTTAATAGTTTTGCTATCCAACTTAATTTGGGGTGCAATCCATTCGCCTGTGGCGGGCATTACCTGCATTAAACCAGTCGCACCGACTGACGATTTAATTTTTGACTCAAACATGGACTCTTGACGCATCAAGGCGGTAACTAGCAGAGGATTTAACTGTCGTTCCGCAGACCATTTTTTAATTTCCTGGCGATAAGGAAAGGGATAACGGGCTTGCCAATAATTTATTTGCTGGCTCAAAGCCTGATATTCGGCTTGTTCCTCTGGTGTTTCCCGGTCTTCCAATCGAGAAATTAGGCTAATGGCGGAGAGATTATTTCCCCTAGCTAGCCGCATTAATCCTTCGGTAAATTGTTCTGCTACCGTGGGCTGGAGTTTATTGAGAAATTCTGTTTCCCATTGCAACCAAGCATCATTGTCTTGACCTAGTAGATACAGTTCTTTGAAAGTTTCTGAACCTGCGGGAGGTACTGGACGTTGATTTGGGACTACTTCTGGTTGCAATTGGCGCACGGTGTCAAAGTTGCCCACATTTAGCCCCAGGTTAGCAGCTGATCGCCAAGCATAGTAAGAGTAAGGAAATTGACTCAATACATACTCATAGGCAGCTTTAGCTTCTTCTGGCTTTCCTAATGTAGTTGCCCATTTCCCAACCCAAAAGCCGGCTCTGGGAGCTAAAATACTATTAGGATTATTGGTAGCAATTGGTTGCGCCCATTGCCAAGCAGCTGCGTAATTTTGGGCTTTGGCTTGTTCGTTGGCTTTGTTCCACCGATACTCTGCGGCTTGATTAGAATTGCCATATTTGCTTAAGAGTAATTCCCAAGCCTGTTGAGCCGAGTTTTGATCTTTGAGTCCTTGGTAAATTTTGGCTTTTTCTACAACTGCTGTACTGGCTTGTTGGGGAAAATTGGCAATTACTCTGTCCAGATAGGGTAAAGCATCTTGACGGGTTCTAGCCAATTCTGCCAAACGTAACAAAGCTAGTCCTGTTTCGCTGGCTTCGGGAAATTGTTGTACCAGTTGATTGTAAGTGGCGATCGCCTTTTGCCGTTCTTTACCTCCTATCTGTATCCCTCTCGCCGCCCGGTAAAGGTTGCGGGCTGTTGGGGGTGCTTGAATATAGGCATCACCGGCTTTAGCAAATTGATTATTTTCCCAGTAGGCTGTGCCGACTATCTCCCATTCTTCAGCTTGGAGATTCGGCTGTTTCACGAGCTGATCTAACACGCCGACGATTCCGGCTTGGTTATAGGCGTATTTTGCCAAAATTAACCGTAACTGTGGCTGATTGGGATTCTCTTGTAACCGCTTATAAATAATGTCCCAGGTGAGGGGATGAGAAGGAAATTGTGCGATCGCTGTATCATGATGCTCTGGGAGTGCGATCATATACAGAGCTTTGGCCGTCCCAGCTGCTTCGGGATACTCTCTCAAGACTCTTTGTCTGAGATCCGAAGCCTTACCGCCTTCATCCAGTATGGTCTGTGCCTGTGCCTGTTTCAGTAAAATATAAGGGCCAAGACTGGGATAGCTTTTTTCTAGTCCTTGGAGAAGAGTTAAAGCCTTTTCCGCATCCCTGGTTTCAATTAAATCACTTGCTAATAAATAACGGGCGCGTTCCCTGTCTGGTGAATTGGAACCATTGGCGATCGCTTCTAGTTTTTCCGCTCGTTCTGGTCTAGACTCTGATACTAGTGGAAATACGGTTGACTGGGCTTGGTTGGCTGGAGAAATTTGCTCAGACTGATTTCGAGCCAGGTTTAACCCTTGTCCTAAGAATTTTCCAATCTCTGGTGCTGATACCATTGCGCCTGCTGAAAAGGCAAACAGTGCCGCAAAAGCAATGAGAGAAATGTGTTTTTTCTGTAGTTTCTTCAGCATGAATATTCGCTGAGAAGTTCCGCTAAATTTCTTGAAACTCTAGCATTCCTGGCTGTGGGTGTAATCACTTTTTGAATTTAGATTTTAAATTACTTGGAGAATAAAAACTGTTGCCAGTAATGAATTTTATTGCACACCCTTGATCATGTGACATCTATCTTTAGTATAAGATACGAAATTTTTTAGCTATTTTAGATGAAAATTGCATACACTTAACCAAGTATCAATGTTTTGAATATTGTAATGGCGTTCAGGAATTGTGTTGTTATATATCTTACCAATTTGCTGGCAAAGATATAATTTATCGCTTTTTGCAATTGGCTAGTACCGCCGTGAAGTCAAAAGTCAAAAGTCAAAAGTCAAAAAGCTGATAAAATGGGCTTTTCATGGATTTTGAATGGTCTGTTTATTTACGCCAACTTGTACTAGGCAGGCAATAACTAATTGTAGTTCATTGATTCTATAGCTACGCCACACCAGCGATCGCTTTTGTCGAGACGCGATTAAGTAGGTCGGCGTAAATAAAGTTAACTGGCGGGGGTTGTCATTAGTCATTAGTCATTGGGAAGTTACCGTCTCTTCTCCCCCCTGCACCCTGCACCCTGCCCCCCTGCCTCATTTCCCCTCATCGTCTGGCTAATTCTGGGGTACGTCCTTTCAAACCAATCATCAATTTCAGCGCAAACACTTTTAAAATCGGTATGCGTCGCATCATCCCCAAACCGAGGCGACGAACTAATACTAGGGGTAAAAAGTTATTAGAAAATACCCGATCTAATAAATCGGTGAAACCTAAAATGGTCAGGTTTTCTAGCTTGCGCCAGCGTTCATAGCGTTTGAGGATTTTCACATTGCCAATATCTTCACCTGCGGCGAAGGCTGTTTGTAGAACTTGCGCTAAAGCGGCTGCATCTCGAATCCCCAAATTTAAACCTTGTCCGCCGACGGGATGACAATTGTGGGCGGCATCACCAATTAAGGCTAATCTGGGGAGTACATAGCGATCGCTTTGCATGAGTTGGACTGGAAAAATAAAGCGATCGCCTAATAATTCCAACTTACCCATCTGATTGCCATAGCGGCGGCTGAGTTCTGCCAAAAATGCCTCGTCATCTAAGGCGCACAAAGCTTTGGCTTCTGCGTGGGGTGCTGTCCAAACAATGCGGCAACGGTTCCCCGGCAGAGGTAAAATCGCAAAGGGGCCACTCGTCCAAAATCTTTCGTAAGCAGTGTTATTGTGGGGCTTTTCTGGTTTAACAAAGGCTACAATACACGATTGCCAATATTTCCAGCCAGAAGTTTTAATTCCCGCAGCTTCACGAATGCGCGATCGCGAACCATCGGCAGCTACCACTAATTTACTGCGGACTGTCTGAATTGTCTCAGCAATTTTAATATCTATCGCCACAATATCCTGCTGATATTCTGTCTTTACCACTTCAGCCGGACAGAGATAAGTCACATTCGGACAATTTTGGACAAACTCCTGCAAAGGCTGTAACAGCGCTTGATGTTCCGCCACATAACCCAATTCTGACGTACCTATATCATCTGTGGCAAATTCCACCACATCAGGATAATCAGCATCCGAAAGGCGAACTTGGCAATATTTAGCGATTTGAGGCGATATTTCCTCCCAAATACCAATTCCCTGAAAAATGAGAGCCGAAAGCATATGAATTGCATAAGCTTGTCCCTTAGCAACTGCGGCTGAAGCAACTCTAGCCTCAATTAGCAAAACACTTAAACCAGAATCCTTCAAAGCCGAAGCTAAAGTTAAACCAATAATTCCACCGCCGACAATGACCAAATCATAATCATATCCCCGATGATCTGGCGGTGTTTGTGCAAGGGGAAAATTTTGATGTAGCTGTGTGAGCGCCATTGTTAAGATAAATTAAGGCATCCTAATTCTTATTTTTACGCAAACTACCAAAACCGCGCAAGCGATCAAGGCACTATTGAGCGCAAATTCAGTAAATAAGGGACTAACAAACAAAAAAACACTCAACCACCAAACGCAAAAAACCTCTAAAGCACTCATAACTCTGTGTCCTCTCTACGAGACACTCCGCGAACTGCGCCTCTGTGGTTAGTTTATTTCCTGAAATGGCTGTCATCAAAAAAACTTAAACTCCGGGAAAATTACAGATGAAATTAATTACGGAACCATCTATTTCCGAAAAAATCCACAAAATGAAGCAAAGAGTGCGATGGCATCATCCCCAGATAGTCTCTCAGGGAATCGACCAAACCAGCATGGTAATTGATGATGGTCAAGAGGACAATCCTGAATTTTCCTTTATGGTGATTGGTGACACTGGTACAACATCTCATTACGGATACCATCCCCAACGCAAAGTTGCAGAATTGATGCTACCCCATAAAGATCAGTGCCGTTTTGTTTTACATACTGGCGATGTCATTTATACGGTGGGTTCCCGTGAGTATTATGGGAAAAACTTTATTCAACCTTATCGGGAATTTCTCAAAGGCGGAGACAAACCCGAAAATATTCCTTATGACCGCATGGTATTCAATCTGCCGTTTTTGCCAGTGCTGGGTAATCACGATTACTATGATGTGCCATTAATGTATCGTTTATTTACCGGAAGCACGCGGCCGTTACGTCGTTTCCTGCGCTACAAAGATATCGAGATTGGTTGGCATGGATCAAACCAAGGTGATGCTTATGCCAGAGCATTTCTTGACTATATAGTAGCGATCGCTTCCCCAAAAGAATTACAAAGTCATTTAGATCAAAATTACACTGCTATAATTGACGCGGGGCGGTGTTTGCGTTATCAACCTGGACACTTCACCCGTTTACCCAACCGCTATTACACCTTTCGTTACGGCGGAATCGACTTTTTCGCCCTAGATTCTAATACTTTAAATACACCATCCCCCTTACCAGAAACTCCAGAAGGGGAAATGAACCGCCGGGAATTGCAGCAGCGTCGCCAAAAGATAGACCAAGAAGAAGTGGAGATTTTGGCAACGTGCGACCAACTCAATCCCGAAAAACCCGCCGATGCCGAACAAATCGATTATCTCAAGGCCAAATTAGACCAAATCAACGAAGTAAAAATTGACATTGAAAAACAGCTAGCATCTAACGCCACAGATATTATCGATTTTGAGCAACTGAATTGGTTAAAAAGCCGACTCATAGAATCTTGGAACACTTTAGAAGTGCGCGGAAGAATTATCTTCTTTCACCATCCACCCTACGTCACAGAAGCCACAAAATGGAATCAAGCACAAACCTTAGCAGTTCGTCATCGCCTCCGCTGGGTATTTGAACAGGTAGCAGAAACCCTTGGTTCCCAGATGAAAGGTCGTTCCATAGTCGATTTAATTTTCAACGGACACGCCCACTGCTTAGAACATATTCGCACCGGTGACACAGGATATGCTGATTCTCATATCAACTATATTATCTCTGGTGGCAGTGGTCATTATCCCCGCCGTCAACGTCGAGAAGGCAACGAATTGATAGAAACCTTTACAGAACTTCCTGGTCATCCCCAGCGCAAAGTAGCCGATTCCTTACTATTTGTTGGTCGCAATGGAAAAAAACCCCAAAAGCATCTACCTTACTCCTGCGTAAAAATTGACGTTCAAGCTGGTACTCCACCCAAATTCATTGTCACACCCTTAATAGCCGATCGCATAGGCGAAGAATGGCAAACTCCTCAAATTCAACCATTCGTAATTTAAAACCTCAGCGCATCTACCCTTCGGGAACGCCTAACGGCGTATGCGTTAACCTCAGCGTCCCTCAGCGTTTAAAAAATGAAACTGATCACCATCCTCCTCCTATTGGTAAACTTGCTATTTACCCCAATTACCACAGCAAACGCCGCTACCCTCTCCGATAATATTTATGAACAGCGCACTCATCCTAGTTCAGATGGTATCGGAAAATACTACATGGGGCGAGAAATAGCCCAAGTCATGGGACACACAGGCGCAGGTTGGTTAGAAAGACCCAGGCGCGAAGTAGAAGAACAACCTAGTAAAATAGTCAGTGCGCTGAACTTACAACCTTACGATGTAGTGGCGGATATTGGCGCAGGTACAGGATATCTCAGCTTTCGCATTGCACCATTATTAACAGATGGAAAGGTTTTAGCTGTAGATATTCAACCAGAAATGCTAGAGATTATGGAATTTTTCAAACAAGAGAAAAATATCACCAACGTTGAGCCAATTTTAGCAACTCTCACCAACCCCAACCTCCCAGATGCAAGTGTTGATTTAGCGCTAATGGTGGATGCTTACCACGAGTTGGAATATCCCCAAGAAGTGATGACAGGAATTGTTAAAGCCCTGAAACCAGGGGGTAAAGTTGTGCTGGTGGAATATCGGGGCGAAAATCCCTTGATTATGATTAAACGTTTGCACAAGATGACTCAAAAGCAAGTCCGGAAAGAAATGCAAGCCGTGGGTTTAGTTTGGCGAGAAACCAAAAACTTGTTACCCCAGCAGCATTTAATGATATTTGAAAAGCAAGTCTAGTGGATGGAGAGGACTAAAGTCCTTACTATCTCCTCTCGGAAACGCTACGCGAACGAGACGCTACGCGGTAAGCGCAGCCATACCCGTCAGGGCTTTACAATACGAACTTTTATTCAAGTCGAATCAGGCTCACGTTTTGGGTTGTACTGTCCCAAACTATCCAGTTAGTAGAATTGTCTACATCTTCTGCATTATTGGTAACTTTAAAATACACCTTTTCCTGTCCTTTAGGTTCAATGGCAAAGTCGGCATTTTGGGCATACACTACTTTAAATCCTTTGTCCCGTAGGCAATACATCGCCCAAGCTTTCAATGATTGCTTATGTGGTTCGTGGGGGATGGGTGGTTTGGTGATAGTGTCTTTTATGACTTCAAATATCTGCATTGGTTTCTTGGTTTGGGTGTTGGTGTATCATGCAGAGGCGCAGAGAAGGAGAGAGTTAAATTTTTATAAAAAACCTCTTATTCTCATCCTCCCTTGCGACTAAGGGACTTCTAAGAAATAAGAGTGTTCCAAATAAACGTTAGCGTAGCTTGCCGAAGGCTACCACAGAGACGCAGTTCGCGGAGCGTCTCGTAGAGAGGACACAGATTTATGAGGCTTTGAGAGCTTTTTTGCGTTAGGTGATTGAGTATTTTTTTATTTGGAAGTCCCTAAAGTTTACACACAAATGATTAAATCACTCCAGAGCTTTTTGACTTTTGACTTCCGCTTTGCGGCGTTATTCGTCATGTTTTGACGAATATGCAGTTTCTCGATCTAGTTCCATATGATGGCGATTTGGTTTGAATAAACTTTCTGTAGTCGTTTTAATCACAATATACAAAATTGGCACTACAAACAAACTCAAAAAAGTAGCGATTAACATCCCGCCAAATACAGTCGTTCCCAAAGACAGACGACTTCCCGCACCAGCACCTGTGGCAATAGTCAAAGGGAAAATACCTAGAAGCGTCGAAAATGCCGTCATCAAAATCGGACGTAAACGCCCTTGTGAAGCCTCTACAGCCGCTTTAGTAATGGAAAAGCCTTGATCCCGCAGTTGGTTGGCAAATTCCACAATCAAAATCGCATTCTTACTAGCCAAACCAATCAACATGACTAGACCGATTTGACAGTAAACATCATTAGCAAAACCTCGCATTGATTGAGCTACAAGTGCGCCAAAAATTGCTAAAGGTACTGATAATAAGATAATCAAGGGGTCTATGTAGTTCTCATACTGAGCAGCTAGTACTAAAAAGACGAAGACAATTCCTAAACCAAAGATTATGGGTGCTAAACCGCCAGAATCTATTTCTTCTAATGCAGTTCCTGACCACTCATAGCCAAAACCCTGTGGTAAAACTGCTTCAGCTAAGGTTTCCATTGCCTGAATAGCCTTTCCGGAACTAGAACCGGGAGCCGCCGAACCATTGATTTCAATGGCGCGAAATAGATTATAGTGATTAATCGTTTGCGCCCCCACAACAGAAGTAGTTGTAATTAAGTTTCTCAAAGGAATCATTTGATTGGTTTGAGAACGCACAGATAGTTGACCTATATCTTTGGGGTTAGAGCGAAACTGTTGATCTGCTTGGATATAAACTCGATAATTACGCTGCTGGAGGTTGAAATCATTGACATATTGAGAACCCAAAGCAGTTTGCAGAGTACGAAAAATATCATCTATAGACACTTGTAGTGCTTTGGCTCGATTGCGGTCTACTTCTACCAGCAATTGTGGTGTTTCTGCGGCAAAAGTGCTAAATACAGCTTGTAATTCTGGATTTTGGTTGGCGCGACCCAGCAATTGACCCATTGATTGGACTAAACTGTCTAAGCCACTAGTACCTCTTTGGTCTTGCAGTTGGAAATTGAAGCCGCCAAAGTTACCTAATCCTTGAATAGGTGGTGGATTTACAGGAAAGACTCTGGCTTCTGTAATGGCAAATAGTTTTCCTCGTAAGTTACCGAGAATCGCCTGTACTGATTGGTCTGGTCGTGAGCGTTCTCCCCAAGGTTTTAAAGTTGTAAATATAATACCGTTATTGGCAGTATTACCACTGAAACTAAAGCCGCCCACCGCGAAGGTTCCCACGACTTCAGGAATTGCCAAGATTTCTTTTTCTACCTGGGCAATGACATCACTGGTATATTGCAGGGAAACTCCTTGTGGTCCTTGGATCAATGTAATGAAAAAGCCTTCGTCTTCGTCTGGGAGAAAGGCTGTAGGTACTGTGATATACAACCAAGCCGTCATTCCCAAGGAGACGATGAATAGTCCAATGATCATGTTTTTGAAGCGGATGAGAACGTGGAGCGATCGCTCATAACTTCTTTGTACCGAGTCGAGCCATTGATTAATGCGGTCAAAAACCCGCCCCAGCCAACCTGAAGCTTTCTGTCCTGGACGTAGCAATAAGGCACACAAAGAAGGTGTCAGGGTTAAAGCCAGAAACGTAGAAATCACAATTGAGAAGGCGATGGTCAGGGCAAATTGCCGATAAAGTACGCCAGTAGTTCCCGGAAAAAACGCCACGGGGATAAATACCGCCATCAACACCAAGGAAGTGGCAATGACTGCACCAAATAGTTCAGACATTGACTCACTGGCGGCCCGGCGAGGACTCATGCCTTTATCTTGGATAAAACGGCTGATCTGCTCAACTACAACGATCGCATCGTCTACCACCATCCCAGAGGCTAAAGTCAGACCAAATAAGGTCAAACTATTAATGGAGAAGCCAAAAATCCTGGCAAAAATAAATGTCCCAATCAGAGACAAAGGAACAGTCAGGGCGGGAATTAAAGTAGTTCGCCAGTCCTGCAAGAACACAAAAATCACAATTACAACTAGTATAATTGCTGCTATTAAAGTCTTGACCACTTCTAACATCGACTCTTCGACAAAGAGTGTGGTGTCAAAAGCTACTTCATACTTTATTCCCGGCGGAAAATTGGGAGCCAGTCGCTCCATTTCTTGCCTAACTCCCCGCGCCACATCTAAGGCGTTACTTCCAGGAAGCTGATAAATCCCCAAGCCTACCGCATCTTTGGCGCGATATCGCAAAAATGAGTTGTAATTTTCAGCTCCCAGTTCGGCTCTACCGACATCTTTCAGCTTAATTAAGGTGCCATCATCGTTAGTTCTCAGGACAATTTCGGCAAATTCTGATGGTTCCGTAAGTCTACTCACAGCCCGGACATCAATTTGAAAACCTTGCCCTTCAGGAGCTGGTTCTTGACCAATGCTTCCCGCACCGACCTGCAAGTTTTGTTCGGATAGGGCATTGGCTACATCCGCAGTCGTTAACCCCCGCCCACCAAGGCGATTCGGATCTAACCATATACGCATCGCATAACGACGTTCGCCAAAGATGGTGACATCGCCCACACCATTGACTCTTTTTAAGGCATCTCCTAAGTAAAGGTCGGCATAGTTGCTTAAAAATATATTGTCGTACTCATCATTTTCAGCAAATAGACCAATTGCTAAGAGTATATTATTAGATTGCTTTGATACCCTCACACCCGTGCGTTGTACAGATTCTGGCAGTTGCGGTTGGGCAATGGAAACCCGGTTCTGCACATCCACAGCCGCAATATCGGGATTTCGGGATGAATCGAAGGTAGCTGTAATATTAGTAGAGCCATCGTTACTACTACTGGAAGTAATGTAGCGGATACCTTGAATGCCGTTGAGTTGCCTTTCTAATATGTTAGTCACACCGCTTTCTACATCCTCAGCACTAGCTCCGCTAAAGTTGGCGGTGACATTGATTTGAGTAGGAGCAATATCTGGGAAACGAGCGATGGGTAGGGTGGGAAGACAAATCAATCCCAATAACAGCACAATCAATGCACAAACAGTAGAAAAGACTGGTCTCTTGATAAAGAAATCAATAAACATATAGTAATCCGGTTTGATTTCTGAATTTATTTGCGTAGGTAGGAAGTGGGGAGTGGGGAATAACCTTTTTGTGTTATACCGAGATTGTTCAAAAATCAGATAGGAGTCCTATAGATTTGAGAAATGGGTAAATAGAAATTGGTAGTTAGGAATTAGACTTTTTTCATTTACAGCACATTTGATCAGGACTTACGCAAAATTATGAAAAAACGAACCACGTTAGCGAAGCGTCTCCCCTTGGGAGAAGGACACAAAGGACACGTTGGCGCTAGCCTCTCCCTTTGGGAGAAGTAAAGAGGGTTTCAGAGAGTTCTTGCGTAAGTCCTATTCATCTGAGTGAAGTACACAAGTTTTGTCAGGAAGCATATTCATCCGAAAAGATTCATAACCAAGTGCTGTAGATTCTAAAATCTCAATTCTGATTCCCCAAATTATTCAATTACGAATTACGAATTACGAATTACGAATTAGTATTAGGGTTTCTCATTCCCCATTTCTTCAGGTGCAGGCATAATTGGCGCACCATTGGTGAGATTGAGAATGCCAGAAACAACGATTTTGTCTCCAGCTTCCAGTCCTTCAATAACTTGATAACTGTTTCCTTCAATGGCTCCCAATTTCACGGGTTTTTGTTGAGCTACCAAGTCCGGCATTCCCGGTTTGGATTCTGTTGGCTTTTGGGCTACAAACACAAAAGTCTGTCCACCCATGCGAGATATGGCGACCGTGGGAATTAAGATTCCTGGACTTTCATCCCAGATGACTCTGGCTTGCACGTTCAGCTGATTGAGTATTTGGTTCCTGGCATTGGCAAAGGTGGCTTTAGCTAAAATATTCTGCGTATTAACACTGATGTTTGGAGAAATGAAACTCACCTTCCCTGTAACGGCAGGTTTGCCTTCAGCATCTAGGACTTGTACTGGTAATCCCAGACGCAACCTTTCGGCTTCATTGAAAGGGACAGATAAATTCAATTCCAAAGAGTCATTTTTATTCAGTGTGGTGAGTTCGTCTCCTTGAGTCACAAAATCTCCCACTTTTACCGGGATATCACCGAGGATACCAGTTAGAGGAGCGACAACGTTTGTGTATTGCTGTTGGACTTCTGCGACCTGGACTTGGGCGGCGGCTTCGGTGACTTGAGAACGGGCTTGGGCAATTTCTTCTAGGCGAGGGCCGTTCTCTAGTTGTCTGACGTTTTGCCTTTCTAGTTCTACAGCCGCAGTTAGTTCATCAATATCAGAACGGCGGCTTTTGCGGAGTTGGTCGAGCCGTCTTTGGGCTTCTTGCAGCCTGGCTTCAGCACTTCTTTGTTCTCCGAGAAATCCTTCTAGTTGGTCTTGGGAAACAGCACCTTCTGTTCTTAATTGTTGGTATCGCTGACCTCTTGACTGTGCCAATTCCAGATCAGATTTAGCCACCTCAATTTGAGCTTCAGCCTGTGCAATTTCTTCGGGTCGCGCTCCACCTTGAGCATTTTTCAGGCGAGTTTCGGCTTGAGCTAATCTGGCTTTGGCTTGGGCAATTTCTTCGGGACGCGTACCTGCTTTGAGTTCGGCTAGTCGGGCTTGGGTGCGGTCTAATGATGCTTTTGCTTGTCGTAGGCGGGCTTGGGTATCGGCACTTTGCAGGCGAATTATAACTTGCCCTTGTTGGACGCGATCGCCTTCTTTAAATAAAATTTGATTGATCCGCCCGTCAATCTCTGGCTTAATTGCTACTGAGCCGGGAGCGTCTAAAAACCCACTAATGACTGAACTGTCTTCTATAGTCTCAGTTTCTACAGTGGCTAACTTCACAGGAATTCCCATCGGTTGACCAGCCGCAGCTCTATCCCCTGGTGGTGCATTACCAGCCAAGCTATTTTGCCACCAGCGCCAACTAAAGCCACCGCCGGCAATTAACAGGATGATGCCCACAATTAAAGGCCAACGTGGCTTTTGACTTGGTTGAAATTTTGGCTCTTGCTGTTCAATCTGACTAGAATCAGTCACAGCAGAATTTTGAGACTCAGGTTGTTCAGAATTCAACATCTTTATTTTCTCATCTTATAGACAGATTGGGAATTTGCTAATCTACCCTTGGTGGAAAAACTATATATAAGGTTGTTTCAGCAAGTTTGTTGGTATATCTAAAATTTCTAAAATCTAGTAATTAGTCTCAAGAATGTGGCTGAACTCCAGAAATAAATACAGAATCAAGGAATGATCGATAGGCAAATGTAAGCACTTGCTTGCATTATATACACATCGTCAAAAAAATGGTAGAAATTAGCAGAATTTGATCGCGATGGGCTACTCCCCGCTAAAGAATGTGCAGCTAAATTCCAGTCAATGGCATTTAGGAGCAAAAATATAAGTTTTGATTATTTAAATCAACAAGATACAGAGATGATAAAATGGGTGGAAACGCCATTTATAGAATCTACACAAGGAATTTTTGGATGCGATGACTGTGTTCAGGATATCTGATGTTAACTGCAAAATTTAAGTATGATTCTAGTGACATTTTGCATATAACACTCAATTAATTAAGGATTATATATGGTAGAGAATCAGCACAAAATGTCTAATTCCCCGGATTTATTGACTATCAAATAGATATTATGTTAATTTAAATCAGACCAATGGGTCTGTTAAAATTTTATGTCTAAAGGCGAAGAAACAAAAGCAAAAATTCTCCAACAAGCAGCCGAACTGTTTAACCAACAGGGATATGCTGGCTCATCGATTTCTGACATTATGCGGGTCACAGGATTACAGAAAGGAGGAATTTACAACCACTTTCAAAGTAAAGATGAGTTAGCACTAGAGGCTTTTGACTATGCGATCGCTTGCGTCAGTAAGCATTATAGAGCTGCATTGCGAAACCAGCGTCATGCAATTGGTCGTCTGCAAGCAATTATTGGGGTATTTAGTAATTTTGCAGATAACCCACCCATCCAGGGAGGATGTCCATTGCTGAATACTGCTGTTGAAAGTGATGATACTCATCCCGCATTAAGGGAACGCACTCAACAGGCGATGAACTCTTGGCTGCATCTAATTCGTCGAATTATCGAAACCGGAATTGAAAAAGGTGAAATTCGTTCTGACGTAAATGCTGATGAATTTGCCACCATCATCACTGCAACATTGGAAGGAGCGATTATGATGAGCAAACTCTATGGAGATTCAATTTATATGCAGCGAGCAGTGAATCATTTAAATCAGTATATAGATAGTCATTGTTAAATCTATATTCCCAATAATAGTATAATTTTGCTAATTAACAGACCGAACGGTCTTAAATATTTAACACAACATCATGCTCATAACTAATAACCCACACAGACCATTAGAAGTAAAACTCACAATACCTGTAAGGACATATGATATTGATTTTGCAGGCATTGTCAGCAACATTGTCTATATCAGATGGTTAGAGGATTTACGCTTAAAGTGTTTAGATGAATACTTGCCACTTGGTCAACTAATTGAACAAGGATATGCGCCCATATTAGCTGGAACTGAAATTGAGTATAAACGCCAGATTAAACTTGGTGACAAAGTAGAAGGACGTTTATGGCTGCACAATTTAGGACGTTTAAAGTTGACGCTTCAAGCTGAAATTTTTTCTAACAATGAATTAGCCGCAGTAGCAATACAAAAGGGTGCATTTGTCAATTTGCAAAATGGTCGCCCTATTCCAATTCCAAAGAAATTGCAGCAAAAATATTTAGACTATCAACAAATTCATGAAATCATTTAAATTCCCTAAAACCAACAATGAATAACTCCTTATAATCTCAATAAAAACCATTTCGTCTGATTACTATTCCAGTGAATCATTATTGATTCGAGGAATTTCAATATGAATACATTGGCGATTCAATTAGTAATCAATTGCTACTTTAGCGCTGATATTTGGCTGTTTTAAAACTCTGTTCTAGAGATAGAGTAAATTTTTTTGTGGATTGGCAAACCATTCGGTCTTTTTAGTAATCCGTGTGACAAAAATCTATGCTGCAATTCTACTACAATCGTCGCTCACCTATTGCTCGTCGTGTCTGGATAGCCTTATTAGAAAAAGGTATTCCCTTTGAGTCTGTAATGCTGAAGTTGGATGATGATCAGTTTCAACCAGAGTTTTTGGAGATTAACCCATTTCATCACATCCCAGTCATAGTTGATGACGGATTTCCAGTATTAGAATCTTTAGCAATCTTGGACTACTTAGAAAGTAAATACCCGACACCTGCTTTGTTACCAACTGCACCTCAAGATTTAGCAACCGTGCGAATGGTAGAAATGGTGGCTATTAACGAATTATTTCCCAAAGTGATTTCACTGATTTGCGAAAGTCAAAATTCACCAAAATTTACACAGGCCAAACAGCACGTAGATAAAATCCTCAAGTTTTTTACAGAAACTTTAGGCGATCGCCAAAGTCACGCCGGAGGCGATCGCAATTTTTTTGGTGGTCAACAGTTATCTTTAGCAGACATTGTGGCTGGAACGATTGTACCTACATTACCAAATTTGGGTATTCCTCTGAGTAATTATCCCCAACTAAATCATTGGTCTGAACAGTTAACCAAGCGTCCAGCATGGCAAAAAACGGCGCTGAGTGCAGAGGAATTTGCCGAATTTAAGCGGCGAGTTAAAGTTTTGGTGAAGTTGCGTCAGCGTCAAGATAGCTGGGGAAAGCGAGGAAATTAACTAAAATCTATCTTTCATTCCCCGTAAACGCGCAAATGTTTGCACTGGATCACTACTCTGAGCCGCTAACTGTAATGATGGTTGTTCCCAACGTAAAAAGGGATTGGTGAGCTTTTCCACGCCCAATAATGAGGGAACAGTAGCCTGTTTGCGACTACGGTAGTTCTTGACTTCCTCGTAGCGCCTTTGTAATTCGGTATTATCACTATCCACAGTTAGGGCAAATTGCAGATTTTTTAAAGTGTATTCGTGGGCGCACCAAACACGGGTATGATCTGGGAGAGCGCGGATTTTAGCCAAAGATTCTACCATTTGGGTGGGTGTGCCTTCAAATAAACGACCGCAACCGCCAGCAAACAGTGTATCACCACAGAATAATTCTCCGGCTTCACGAGATGTTACGGGTAAGAAGTAGTAAGCGATATGAGCGCGGGTGTGTCCAGGAATGAAGAAAACTTCAGCAGTGCGATCGCCAAACTGAATGCGATCGCCTTGTCGCAAAAATACCTGTTGTCCGGGAATTCTCCCTTGATCCTCTGCTCCCCCATACACCGTCAAGTTCGGGAAATGTTGGATTAACTTCTTGTTTCCACCCACATGATCGTTATGGTGGTGAGTATTGAAAATGGCTACCAACTCGGCTTTGAGTTCTGCCAGTTTCTTCAATACTGGTTCAGCTTCTGCTGGATCGACAACAGCAGCAATATTTTTTTGCTCATCGTACAGCAAAAATATGTAGTTGTCTGAGAGTGCCTCAAGACGGATTACCTGCATTACTTCTTTCTCCCTGATCATGTGTTTCAGCTATCTTAGAAACCCAGTAAGTCACTGAGCTACTTGCACAAATTTACTAAAATATTTATATTTTTTTATTATAGCTGTCGTGTCTCATAAATAATGATAATATACAACCGTAGTTTCACTTATAATACTAAAACTTTTCCCAGATTATCTTTATTTAGCAGTAAAATTTATCTGCTAATCAAAGCAAAGACGAAGTTAATTTTTGGCTTGTAAAAATAACTACAACCATAGATATTCAGATTTGATTTATTTCACTGAAATATCAAATTGAAACTGTGTTTTCTCAGGATGCAATTAGCGATAAACATATTATTGATGATTATATGTTCATATCTTGGCAATTTTTAGAGGAATAATTAACATATGGCTCCATTGGTTTCATTTATTCTCCCCTGTTTTAATCGAGCTATCTATCTGGAGAAATGTGTTCAAAGTATTTTAAATCAAACATTTAGTGACTTAGAATGTTTAATTATAGATGATGGTTCAACTGACAATACTCGTCAAATTGCTGATAAATTAATCAGTAAAGATGCACGAGTTAAATATTTTTATAAAGAGAATGGAGGAGTATCTTCTGCCAGAAACTTTGGGATTAATCAGGCCGCAGGAGATTGGATTCAGTGCTTAGATCCTGATGATTGGATTCACGAAGATAAAACTAGATTCCAACTCAGTCATGTAAATAATTCCAACCAAACAGAAGTGATATTTTATTGTGATTATGAAAGAGTACATCTAGATCATGAGCAAAATATTATTAAACGGGAATTAAATATAGTTTCTTCCCTAACACAAGAACAATTAATACAGCGATTGTTGATTCCTGATTTTTTGGCTGACTCACCATTTCCCGTGCTTCAGCAATGTCTACTGATGCATAAAAGCGTTTTTGCTCACAAAAAGTTTGATGAAAGTCTGAAAGCTCTCGAAGATAGAGATTTTATTATAGACCTTTTGGTTGCAGAGGTAAATTTGGTTTATACACCTATGGTGGGGACATTCTATACAAAACATCAGTCTAATACAACTAATAATTGGTATTATATGAAAACTCATTACACTAGATTATATGAAACTGTATCTAGTAAGCACATAAATTTGCTACCTTTATGCCAAATTGCAATTGATTATTTAATCAAGGAAGCAATTAAAGAAAAAGATCAAAACAATTTCGATAGACTACTAAAAATGGCAAAACCTCCTGTTTATTTATTAGATCATAAAATTAAAATAAATCATCTAAACTTGATTAAATTTATGTATATAGCTAGGTTGTTTATTCCCAATTTCATCCTATATGAAAAATATCGTGGACCGCGTTCCAGAAAAATTATTGCTATGTTTTCCCACCTCATTAATTTGGCTCCCAAAAGTCAAAACTTATGAAAAAAATGATCCTAGCTAAATTATCCTAACTAATTTCAAGCCAGCAAGTAATAGATAATGAAAACAAAGGTTTCCTTAGTTGTAAGTGACTTATCTGGGGGAGGTGCTATCAGAGCATTTATCTTAGGACAAGCTCTAGAAAAGTTGAATTATCAAGTAGAAACTGTCGGATTTTTATTCGGGAAGGAACTTTATGCTATTCCTCCCTCTCATCTGTCTGTTATTTCTATTCCAGGGAAAAATTATCCTGAGTTTTTAATTTCATCGGCAAAATTGTTAAAGCAACTGGACGGAGATATTATTTATGCCGTTAAACCTAAACCTACCAGTTTTGGTATATCTCTAATTAAAAAATTTAGCAGTGGTCGTCCCTTAATTTTAGATATGGATGACTGGGAACTAAGTTGGTATGGTGGTGATGAATGGAAGTATCGTCCAACTTTGAAACAATTATGTAGAGATATCTTTAAAAAAGATGGTGAATTGAGATTTCCTGACCATCCGCTTTACCTCAAGTGGATAGAAAATTTAGTATCTCGTGCAGATGCAATCACAATAGATACTCAGTTTCTCCAACAGCGCTTTGGCGGTGTTTATGTGCCTAATGGCAAAGATACGGTCAAATTTGATCCCAATAACTATGATTCTGAATTGAGCAGAGAAGATTATGGTCTTTCTCAGTTTAGAGTTTTGATGTTTCCTGGCGCACCCAGGCCGCATAAAGGGGTTGAAGATGTTTTAATAGCTTTGGAACAGTTAAATCAGCCAGATTTAAGACTAGTGATTGTGGGTGGTAGTCCTTATGATAATTATGATGACCAACTGATTGAAAAGTGGGGACGTTGGATTATTAAGTTACCAAAGTGTCCGATAGAAGTTATGCCTAATATATTAGCTGCTGCTCATATTGTCGTTGTTCCGCAGCGAGATACTCTGACGGCGCGCGCCCAGTTTCCTCTGAAGCTTTCAGATGGAATGGCAATGGCTAAACCTGTATTATCGACGAAAGTTGGAGATATTCCCGAAATTTTGGGTGAAACTGGTTATTTAGTTCAGCCTAGTTGTCCTGAACAAATTGCTCAGGAAATTGAATTGATATTTCAGAATTTGGAGTTAGCAAATGAGCGAGGCAAAAGAGCCAGGGACAGATGTGTGGAAAAATATAGTATAGAGGCGATGGCTTCTACCCTCAAGTCTGTAATTTCCCAGTTATAAACATCTATTTTGCCTCATTTTAAAGTTGGTATAAAGTTAAGATGCAACTATGTAAAATTTTATAGTAGAAGTAGCTTGATTGAGGAGATGAGTTTCTGTTTAAATGGGGAGAAAAAAGACATTTATGTTGAGATATTTGTGATTGCCAAATATAAAATAAATTGATAGATTGTCTGAATAATAAGTAAAGTGTGATCCAAATAACCGATGTCTACCAGTAAAATACTACTAAAATTTGCAAAACCCTATCCAGGTTGGATTGTACTCACAATATTATTGGGATTTTCTGGAGCCTTATTTAATGGGGTGAGTACAGCTCTGATTGTGCCAGTAATTTTAAAAATGGTAGGGCAAGAAGTAGATTTAACTAATGCTCCCTCTATTCTGCAAATTATTATAAATCCATTTGATAACGTATCAGAAAATTACCGTCTGGGGGTAATGGCTGGGGCAATTTTATTGGCAATTATTTTAAAAAATATAGCTACTTATAGCAGTTCTTTGTCATCGAGTTTTTTCACACGAATGCTGACAGCGGATATCCGAGAAGCCGGACTAAAATTATTATTGGATGTGGATATAGATTATTATGCCAAAACAAAAATTGGTGATTTAATCAACCGCCTTGGTGGAGAAGTTGGTCGGTCAGCGACTGCTATAGATAATATCATCAAGTTAATTATTCTAGGAATTACAATTTTAGTTTTTATTGGCATATTGCTGTCAATTTCTTGGGAATTAACAATTGCTTCGACATTTTTATTATCTTTTGTGACCATAATAAATCAGTATGCTATTCACCGATCTAAATATTTTGGTAAACAGCTTAGTGAAATGTCTAAAGCCTATTCAATTGCTGTCCTAGAAACGCTGAATGGGATTCGACTAGTCAAAGCAACGGGAAATGAAGACAGAGAGTATAGAAGAATTAAGAAACTGATCCGCGATCGCGAATCTGCCGATTTCCAGTCGCAAGTTAATTCCCAAGCGATCGCACCAATCAGTGAGGTCATGGGAATTACAGCCTTACTGGTGATTATATTTTTGAGCCGAACGTTTTTTTCTGCCCAGATTTCTACTCTTTCAACTGTACTATTGACATATTTATTAGTGCTGCTGCGATTGCTGCCATTGATTTCTCAGTTAAATGGCCTTCGTAGTAGCTTTGCCAATACGTCTACAAGTGTAGAGATAGTAACGGAGTTTTTAAATCCCCAGAATAAGCCTTTTATGTATCAGGGCAAAATTCCCTACACAAAATTACAGGAGGGAATACATTTTAAATCTCTTTGCTTTGCCTACCCCGGTTATGAAAAACAAGTACTTCAAGATGTCGATTTATTTTTACCCTCTGGCACTACTTTGGCTTTAGTCGGTGGTTCTGGTGCGGGTAAATCAACCTTGGCAGACTTGTTACCGAGATTTTATGACCCCTTATCTGGCAGTATTACCATCGACGGTAGAGATATCCGCGACTTTGATCTCATATCTATGCGAAAGCGGATGGGAATTGTCAGTCAAGATACTTTTCTCTTCAATGACACGGTACAGAATAACATTGCTTATGGGCGAGCGGAAGCTACGGTGGATGAAATTATCACAGCCGCAAAGCTGGCTAATGCCTATGAGTTTATCAGCAAATTGCCCCAAGGATTTGACACCCTGATTGGCGATCGCGGTGTGATGTTGTCTGGTGGACAAAGACAAAGATTAGCGATCGCTCGCGCACTGCTACAAAATCCCGAAATTCTGATTTTAGATGAAGCCACCAGTGCTTTAGATACGGTTTCTGAACGCTTGGTACAGTCTGCACTGGATAATCTCAGTCGCGATCGCACAACCTTGGTAATTGCTCACCGCCTTTCCACAGTCCAGAAAGCTGATCAAATTGCTGTCTTAGAACAAGGACGTGTCGTCGAATTAGGAACCCATAGAGAACTTTTACACCAGGGTGGTTACTACTCACGTCTATACTCAATGCAATTTACTGATCAACCGAAAATATCTACCAAAACCAGTCAAAGCTTCATCCGCATCAGTTACGAACTGCGGACACGAATTAACTCCATGATTGGTTTCTTGACCTTATTAGTTGACGGTCTGGTAGCAAATCCCCAAGAACAGCAGGAATTAATCGCCGAATCTTATAAATCAACTTTAAAAACTCTGACAACTGTTGATATTTTGTCAGATATGATTAACTTGGAAATGCAAGAGCAAGTCATATCATCTGCGGCTCAAAGTCCAAATATAATTGCCATGCATGAAAACTTTACTCAAATTGCCGAACCTGTTCGCAACCATCTGAATGCCATCCTCAATTCACTACGAGATTTAGATGATAATTCCACACTAATCCCCCAAGAACAAAGTAAAATAATTGTACATTCTTATGATTCTGCTAAATATTTAATCAATAATTTAGAAATATTTCACAACAACACAAAAAATTTAAGTCATGAAAAATACTAGTTCAAGAAAATATAGTGTTTTCTATATTCCCCAAAAATCACAACTAACGCAGTCAAAAAATGCGGCAACTGGATCAACTAACTCATGAATATAAAAACAATTGGTATGGTGAGCAGCTATAGAAACCTTGACAAACAAGGAGATTGGCTGTGGCAACAAACCCCCCATCAATTCGGTATTTGGGGTAATATGCAAATGCAGTCTCTGGCATCAAAACCAGATTTTCTGCTGATGTATCAGTTTGACTTTCCCAAACCTCCCCAGGCAAAATCTTGGTGGGATACTGTTCGCCAAAGACCACAAAAAACTGAATTAAATATTGATTCTCTGCTCCGCGGAGTCAGCCAAGAAAGAATAATTTATTTATTGCGGGAACCACCATTAGATGAAGTAATAGAAAATCATTATCGAACATACCAGCAAGCTCAGAAGTATTGCGGCTATGTTTCCGGGCCTGATGACTTTGCGCCTCATCCCGACTATATGCCGGCTATTTGGTATCATGGCAACTCGTTTCGAGAATTAAATGAAATGCCACCACCAGAAAAAATTTCTCCTTGCAGTTGGATTACCTCTGGTATTAGTCGCACAGCTAACCATCGTCAAAGATTAAACTTTTTACAATCCTTACAGTCTAGCGAGATTAAATTTGATTTGTATGGGCGCGATTTACCCACATGGGCGAATAAATCGGGTGAATTGGGTAATAAATGGCATGGAATGGCACCCTATTATTATAATCTGTCAATTGAAAACTATGCTGATAACAATTGGTATGTGAGTGAGAAACTTTGGGACGCTTTATTAGCTTGGTGTTTACCTATTTACTATGGTGGAACTGCTGCTGATAAATTACTGCCCCCAGGTAGTTTTTTGCGGTTACCTAGTTTAGATGAAAAAGGTATTGCCTACATCCAGGAAGTGACAGCTACTCCTGATGCTTGGTATGCTGCTAAAGATGCGATCGCCGAAGCTAGACAGATTATTCTACACAAGTTAAATCTGCTCAATTGGTTATCAGAATTTGTTGATAAAGTTACTTGCTAAATCGGGAATTTTTATATGGATGGTATTTGTACCCTGGCCAACGACCAAGTTTATGACCAACTCGTGGCTCTACTCAACAGTATAGAGGCGATTTATGGACAAGATATGCCCGTTTGTATCTATCCTTATGATCACAATACAACACAAATTACGGCGGAAATTGCTCATCGCCCCAATGTGCAACTTTACGATGATCAAAAGTCAATTCAGCAATGGGATGAGTTTATTTGCCATATTTGGGATGCTCATCCCACCGCTCAAGCACATTGGTTGAAATTAGGTAATTACAAATATCATCGAGTTGGTACTCATAGACGTTATTGTGCATTTGATGGGCCGTTTGACAATTTCGTCTATATGGATGCCGATACTTTATTAATGAGTCCATTAACAGAAGTTTTTCGGCAACTAAATGATCATGACTGGGTAGTATATGACTTTCAGTACAAAGATTTATCTCATGTTTATAATCAATCTTCGCCAAAATTAACAGAAATATTTTCAGCAGAAAGAATAGAAAGAGAAATATTTTGTTCTGGTTTTTATGGTGCGAAAAAAGGATTTTTTCATGCTAAACAACGAGAATTATTACTAGATATGCTGCGCCGAGGCGAAGCAGAAATCCTCTATGATATGGCTCCCGACCAAACCATTCTCAATTATATGGTAATGCGAACAGGTATTTCTAGCTATAACTTTGCTCACCAGCTTCCGGAAAATCAAAGAACAGGATGTTGCGTGACTTCTACTCATTTTCAAACACAAGACAATATTCTGTATGACCAAGGTAAGCAATTAACTTATATTCACTATATTGGTTTGTCTTCTAAATTATTTAAACAAGTTTGTGAGGGAAAAAATATTGATTTTCCCTATCGGGATGTGTTCTTACATTATCGCTATCTACACGAACCAGACAAGCGCCCAATTTTCACAACGAAAGCGAAGGCTTATAACGCTCCTCCCAGTTTAGCTACAAAAGTTTGGAAAAAGTTAGGATTAACAGGTAGAGGTAAATAACATGAGTCGCGGAATTTATATTATTGCTAATGACAAGGTTTTGGAGCAGTCCATCGCTTTACTAAATAGTATCCGATTGCATGACGCAAATACACCAATTATCATAATTCCTTATGATGATAATTATCAGCAGATCGCCGATACACTTAAACAACATTATGGAGTACAAGTTTACGAAGACTTGGATTTTATTGATCGTCTAGCGGGAAAATTACATGAAACTTTCGGGGGACAGTTTTTTGCTCGTCCCAATCAATTCCGGAAGCAGGCTTGTTGGTTTGGCCCCTTTGATGAGTTTTTATATATTGATACCGATATTGTCGTTTTTGAAAAGATTATTGATAATCTGAATTACCTGGCTGAGTCAGATTTTATTTGTTGTGACTATCAACATTTAGGTGGGATTAAAAATGTTTTTAGTTCCCAGGTATTAGAAGATAAAGTATTTACTGAAACAGAAGTCAAAGATATTTTTAACGGTGGGTTTTGGGGTTCCAAGAAAAACTTAGTTTCGGAAAATGATTTATATGAAACTTTTGCTGAGTGTGCCGCCCATCCAGAATACTTTGATTTTTCTGAAAAGACTTCTGATCAACCAATTATTAACTATATGTTGCTGAAGCGGATTCCACACCGCTTTAATGTAGTTCGCAGAGAGGGTAAAGCACCGGGAAATTGGGCAGGAACTCCCCACTTTCAGGCTCAAGCCAATATTCTCTTTGATCCTACAGTCAATCAACCGCTACAATATCTGCACTGGGCGGGGATTCGGATTCAACCTGGTTGTCCCTACTGGGAAATTTGGGAACATTACCGGAATCTAAATTCAGCCTTACCTGCGGCCAATATCCCCGCACTCCCAGAAAAAAGTCAGTTGCAAGCAACGCTCGATCAAGTGAAAAATCAACTTCGTCAACTGAAAAAAAGCGTTTTCAGCGATTAATTCCAGCCAACCGCCATTGCATCGGAATGTTTTAGATCACTAAATAGTTGCGATCGCACCCAACGATTCGCTAGGATCTGTAAGCTTTAGGGTATAAGCACAGCTGCTGGGGTGAATCAACAGAAAAAGCTGCACTCATGTGAGCCATGCCACTAAAACCCAACTTAATCAGATTTTACAGGAAAAAACGAAAACGATGGCGAAACGTGTACAGTTAGTTTTAAATCAAGATATTACCAAGCTGGGAAAATCTGGCGATTTAGTAGACGTAGCTCCTGGCTATGCTCGTAATTATCTCCTTCCCCAGAAATTGGCAACTCATGCCACTCCCGGTATTCTCAAACAAGTAGAACGCCGTCGGGAGAAAGAACGTCAACGCCAATTAGAACTGCGTCAACAAGCTTTAGAGCAAAAAGCAGCTTTAGAAAAAATCGGCAGCTTGCAAATTGCCAAACCCCTTGGTGAAAACGAAGCAATTTTTGGTACAGTCACGACTCAAGACGTAGCAGAAGCCATTCAAGCAGCTACCAGTCAAGAAATTGATCGGCGTGGGATTACCATTCCTGATATTAACCATCTGGGGACTTATCAAGCCGAAGTCAAGCTACATTCCGACGTAACAGCTCAAATCAATATTGAAGTTGTAGCCAGCTAACTTTTCCGTGGTGCTGAGTAGAGACGCGATTCATCGCGTCTGTACAAGAGAAGTGCTGAGTGAATCCCATCCAACCTCAAATCGCTTATGTCTGAACAACTGAGTTTTCAAGGCGATGGTAGCGATCGCCTACCACCCCAAAATATTGAAGCAGAAGAAGCGATTTTGGGAGGAATTTTACTAGATCCAGAAGCCATTGGGAGAGTGAGCGATCGCCTCTTACCAATAGCCTTTTACATCAGCGCCCACAAAGACATCTATCAAGCCGCGCTGCGCCTCCATGCACAAGGTAAACCCACAGACTTACTCTCAGTCACAAGTTGGCTAGCTGATAACGATATCCTCGCCCGGATTGGGGGGAGAAATAAATTAGCCACTCTCGTAGACCGCACAGTTTCAGCAGTTAACATTGATGCCTTAGCCGGGCTGGTAATGGAAAAGTACCTGCGGCGGCAGTTAATTAAAGTTGGTAACGAAATTGTCCATCTTGGTTACGAGACAGACAAAGAATTACCCACAGTTTTAGATCAAGCAGAACAGAAAGTTTTTGGTGTAACTCAAGATCGTCCCCAATCAGGTCTAACTCACATTTCTGATACCCTGATTAATACCTTTCAAGATATTGAAACTCGTCACCAAGGCATTGCTCTCCCCGGTATTCCTTGCGGCTTCTATGATTTAGATTCCTTAACCAGTGGCTTCCAGCGTTCTGATTTGATTATTATCGCCGGCAGACCATCAATGGGGAAAACGGCATTTTGCTTAAATCTGGCTCACAACATCGCGGCTGGTTATAAATTACCTGTGGCCTTTTTCAGCTTAGAAATGTCTAAAGAACAGCTAGTGCAGAGACTATTAGCTAGTGAAGCGGGAATTGAAACTGGTTATTTGCGGAGTGGGCGCATTAGTCAAACACAATGGGAACCTTTAAGTCGTGCTATTGGTATGCTTTCAGAGATGCCCATTTATATTGATGACACAGCAAATATTACCATCAACCAAATGCGTAGTCAGGCCAGGCGACTGCAAGCAGAACAAGGAACTGAATTAGGATTAGTTGTTATAGATTATTTGCAATTAATGGAGGGTGGTGGTGATAACCGCGTCCAAGAATTATCAAAAATTACCCGTTCTCTCAAAGGTTTAGCCCGTGAATTATCTGTACCAGTGATTGCCCTATCTCAGTTAAGTCGTGGGGTGGAAGCACGTACCAATAAGCGCCCCATGTTGTCAGATTTGCGGGAAAGTGGCAGTATTGAGCAAGACGCGGATTTAGTCGTCATGTTATACCGAGATGATTATTATAATCCTGACAGTCCTGATCGCGGCATTGCAGAAGCAATCATTGCTAAACACCGCAACGGCCCCACAGGTACTGTGAAACTTCTATTCGATCCGCAGTTTACAAAATTTAAAAATTTAGCTAGACAAGGCAATTATTAATTTGTAATTCGTAATTCGTAATTGGGGAAAAAAAATAGCGATCGCCAAGATGATTAAATCAAGTCCGGTTGAATAGTTACTAAAACCGCAAGGAAACCCGCCAAACCTGTGCTTTATCTCCCCTCCTCGCTTGCACCGGAGGGGTTGGGGGTGGGGTTCAATGATTGTGGTAATGGCAACTAATTAACCGGACTTAATATTGATGTGAGTCCCTGGAAGCAACTGAGTTTATACTCAGCACTCAGCACTCAGCACTCTACTTAACGCCGAGCAATTCTACGTCAAATAGCAAAGTGGCATTGGGTGGAATCACACCACCAGCACCACGGGAGCCATAACCTAAATCAGAGGGAATGATTAACTGACGACGACCGCCTACTTTCATAGTGCTAAGTCCTTCGTCCCAACCTTTAATTACCTGTCCGATCCCGATTTTAAACTCGAAGGGACTATTGCGATCGCGTGAACTATCAAATTTAGTACCATCTTCTAAAGTACCGGTGTAGTGAACTACAACCGTTTGTCCCGGTTCAGGAGTCGCCCCAGTTCCCTCTTCTAATTCAATATATTTCAGTCCAGATGGGGTGGTAACGACTTTGGCATCAGACTCAGACATAGCATTGCTCGCAATCAAGGTTTGGTTTTTCGTGACACTAGTGGGTGCTGGTGTAGTTTCGGTCAAATTAGCAGCAACAGCAGAGTTGACGTTATTCCCAACTTGTGCTACTACCAAAACTACAACACAGACCAGCATGAAACCCACACTAAGTAAAATTGATTTCAAAATAAGTCCTCCCTAATTAGGCAATCTGGCATTTTTAAGATTACCAACAGGACACCATTAAGTGTAAATCAGAAAAGACCTTTTAACGCCAAAGCTTATTTTCTAAATCACGTATTTGACGCTCTAAACGGTCAATTCTCCCGCGTAATTCATCCACTTCCGACTGACGAGCCACGCCCAAATCCTGCATCATATGCCGCATTTGTCGTTGCATTTGCTCTTCCCAGTTTCCATGCTCTGACTTTAACTGCTCTACAACGTCATCCATTACCGCCTTAGCTTGCTCAGGATCAAGTTTACCGTCTTTAACCAAATCATCGCTGACTTGCCGCATTTTCTCGGCTACCAAAGACGTTGTACCAATACCGAGCATCATTAACTGTTGCAACCAGTTGTTATTATCCATACTCCCTTCCTCTTGATGATTTTCCACTAGCTGACTGGGCTGCTTGAGTGTATGCAATCAAGCTATGCTGGAAAAGTGGTTTTTTTAGCCTACAGCTCTATTTTGGCAAATTCGTAAACACAACAGAGGAAATTCCAGGGTGTGGTTATAGAACTACTAAAGTTTCGGGTGGCTCCAGAAGAGCGAGAAAATTATATCCAGAAGGATGCGGAAATCTGGACAACATGGCTGGCCAAGTATCCGGGATTTTTAGGAAAGGAAGTTTGGATTAACCCCAATGACTCCACAGAACTGATTTTAATCATTCGTTGGGCAACAAGAGAGCAGTGGAAAGCCATACCCTTAGCAGATTTACAGATAATTGAAGACGAATTCACCAAAGCAATGAAAAAATCCTATCCCATTGTGGAGTCAGCCGAATTTCAAGTACGAAAATTTCCTCATTCGTAAGTACTAATCTCTTTCTTCCTTCCTTCGTGTCCTTAGCGTACTTCTCCCAAAGGGAGAGGCTAGCGCCAATGCGGTTCGTTACTCATATACATCACACCCAAATGGATGTGAAAGTTGTAGCATAGAGATCAAGCATCAATTTTTGAATATTTATGTCTGCTACGCCCCTTGTTTCTCAGGTTGATTCAGTAAAATCAGCAATAACTCCTCCCCTACTAGGTGCTTCAGTTGCCGAGTTGAGCCTTTGGGTACAGCAGCAGGGACAACCCGCTTATAGAGGTAAGCAACTGCACGACTGGATCTATCATAAGGGTGTGCGATCGCTCGCTGATGTTTCTGTCTTTCCTAAACAATGGCGTGCAGCAGTTGCAGAAGTCCCCATTGGACGTTCAACTATACATCATCGCGCTGTTGCCCCTGATGGCACTATAAAATATCTCTTACGACTTGCAGATGGTCAAATCATTGAAACTGTGGGCATTCCTACGGCAAAACGCCTGACGGTTTGTGTTTCTACTCAGGTAGGTTGTCCAATGGCGTGTGATTTCTGCGCTACTGGTAAGGGTGGCTTCACGCGCAATCTGGAAATACATGAAATTGTCGATCAAGTCTTGACTGTGCAAGAAGATTTTCAGCAACGCGTTAGCCATGTAGTGTATATGGGCATGGGTGAACCGTTATTGAATACTGAGAATGTGTTAGCATCTTTGAAATCTTTGAATCAAGATGTCGGGATTGGACAGCGATCGCTTACCGTTTCTACAGTTGGTATTCGTGGTCGTATCCGTGAGTTTGCCAAACACAATTTACAAGTTACTCTGGCTGTGAGTCTGCACGCACCTAACCAAGCACTCAGAGAAGAACTGATTCCCAGCGCCCGCCCCTATCCTCTAGAAGATTTGCTAGATGAATGTCGGGAATATGTGGAAATCACGAGACGACGCATCTCTTTTGAATATGTCCTGCTGGCTGGGTTCAACGACTTACCCCAACACGCATTACAACTGGCAAAATGTCTCAGGGGATTCCAAAGTCATGTGAATTTGATTCCCTACAATCCCATCCACGAAGTAGATTACAAGCGCCCTAGTGGCGATCGCATTCAAGCTTTTGTTAACGTTCTCAAACAACAAAACACTGCTGTTAGTGTGCGTTATTCTCGTGGTTTAGAAGCTGATGCCGCTTGTGGACAACTTCGTGCCAGTAAATAAAATTCGGCTTTGTAGAGACGCGATAGATCGCGTCTTTACTGTATTTATTTAGCCTTAGAACTCAATTGTTTTTTGGCACTAATCCCTGGGGCGTAAGCCTCAATTACCTTGCCAGTAACAGTACAACTAATCATCAAGTAATCGCAACTTGGGCATTGTGTCCGAGTTAATTGACTATCAGAAATATAGTGACGCTCCGCATCACTGCCACAATTTGGACAGTGTATTTTTTGTACTGTATTCATTTTAAAACCCTGGTTTTTATGATATTTTATTTGACTAAATCAGCAAAAATTTTGATTTGGTTCAAGTTAACAAACAGCCCTGATATCGGCTGATTTTTTTAAAGAAAACTTTAGATTTGCATTTTTTTATGTTTTATACATTATCTTCATTTTTAGATCAATTTACCATCCCACTTTAGATATATAAGTTAATTTTATAATTACACACTTTCTTAGAACTTTAGTGATCCCCATCACTATTGCCTTGAGAGAGCTTCATTTTGGGGTGATGTTAGACAATTGTTAAAAGCCGTTCTTGTATTGAAAAATTAACAGCTAAAAAATACTGTATCTTTGGTAACAAAATTTTTTGTTTTAATATTTAGTTAATATTTGATGCCTAAAACATCAAGTGTTACTGTTGAAATATGGTATGATTTACACAAGACTTATAC
>NZ_CAWQOY010000142.1:0-35656 GCF_963896525.1 Nodularia sp. LEGE 04288 | reverse complement strand
ACTCCCCACTCCCCACTCCCCAATCCCGTAGAACGCCTATTCGGTCGGTTTCAAGTTCTCAGTGCTTGCTTTGTCGCCTTCGCTCATGGTTCTAATGATGTTGGTAATGCGATCGCTCCTTTAGCGGCGATCGTCTATATTAATCGCACTGGTAGCGTCCCGATCAATGGCATTATCATCCCCATCTGGATTTTAATCCTTGGTGGTGCTGGTATTGTCGCTGGTTTAGCCCTTTGGGGTAAAAAGGTGATTGCCACAATTGGCGAAAACATCATATCTTTGCAACCTAGTAGTGGCTTCTGTGCCGAACTTGCAACCGCCACCACCATCCTGCTAGCCTCCCGCTTCGGTTTACCTGTCTCCACCTCCCATGCACTTGTTGGCGGTGTTGTCGGTATTGGACTGATGCAAAATATCAAATCAATTAAATTTCAAACTCTACAAGGTATTGCCCTTGCATGGCTAATTACCCTTCCCGTGAGTGCAATCCTCAGCGCTACCATTTTTAGCACTGCCAGAATTTTCTTCCTCTAATATTTATTCTTTATGTAACCGAATCAATTGATATTTTTCTAGCTTTTATCTGAAAAGCAGACTGCTACAGCATCAAAACCAAAGTATGTTTTTGCAGAATAGCAGTTAATTCACTAAAATAATTAACAGGGGATAGTAATAATTTGAATTTCTGCGGAACACTAGTCTAAGAGCTATTAAGAATGTAAACTGTCACACAAGCTACATTCTGCAAAAATTGACATATAATTCCATAAATCTGATAATCCTGTTGTGGCAATACAGGTATTGATCAGCTTTTGATAATGACCGTTGCTACTAAAAAAGCAAGTATTTATATTGGGAGTGTTGTTTTTTCTAATAAACTCTCACAAGAGAACCGTTAATTTAAATAAGTCTCATGGCCAGCATCTCGTTGATGCTGAAGGCAAGAAAGTATAATCCGGCTGCTATGTAAATAAATTGGATACTTTGCCAACCTTGTACTCACCATGACAAAATTAAATTTATGTACGCAATTCCGGCAAAAGTTTTGAATTTACCTGACAAAATCCAGGAAATCACGATGGATGCCCAGCAAGTTTACGGAAAGCAGCTTTATCTTCAAGGTGTTAGAGGTTAGAAGCTAATGGGGCGATTTGAGAAGCGACCAGACAACCCACGAGTCAGAGGCGAGCTATCCAGAGCAGCAGAGACAGCTTTATGGGCTGTGGTGGAGGATTTAGAAAAACTCCAGCAAAATGTCCTCAGATCGTTACAGGAAGAAATAAAACGGCTTCAGGCCGATAAAACTCGTTTATCTGACGAAATTCAACAGTTGCTAGAGGAAAAGGAACACTTACAACAGGTAAGACAAATCACCGAACAGCAAGTGTTGATTCGTCAGTTATCAGAAGCCTTGGCAAAGCATATATCTTCGCAGCTGCAATCATCGCTGGCAAGTTTAGCCAGCAAATCAGTAGAAGGTAATTCCCAGGAACGATCTGCTATCAAGTCAGCCGGTAATAACAATGAGAGTGCTGAACAAATGCTTGGCACTTTGGATGATACCCTGACAATTACCTTTAATTCCTTACAACAGGAACTGAAGAATTACCAAAATAATCTTTCCCAACAGTTGTCTCGGATGCAGAGCCAACAGCAGCAGGGGGAAGCGATTGTCGAGGACTTTATTAATCATCTGCGCGGTGAACTAGGAAAAACCACAACAGAAATCTCACAACCAACTGTAAAAGCATCACCACCGAATATTTTGCCCCCCACGGAGCAACAACCGCCGCCTTCCTCTCCAACACATTTACAAACAGGAGTCATCCAAACCAGCGCCACCAAGCTAAGTTATACAAGCACTGAAGACTTATCTGAAAGTAACAATCCTGATCCTTCTACACTAGGGTCATCGGCAAATAAAATACTTCCACTAGTGACTGAACCCAGTTCCGTCCTCAGTGGCGATTTGTCCTCCAGCAATACCAAATTCTCAGGGGAACAAGAAAAGGTCAACGAACCCAGTTCCGTCCTCAGTGGCGATTTGTCCTCCAGCAATACCAAATTCTCAGGGGAACAGGAAAAGGTCAACGAACCCAGTTCCTTCTTCAGTGGCGATTTGTCCTCCAGCAATACCAAATTCTCAGGGGAACAGGAAAAGGTCAACGAACCCAGTTCCGTCCTCAGTGGCGATTTGTCCTCCAGCAATACCAAATTCTCAGAGCCAGAAAAGGCTAGCGAACCCAGTTCAGTACTCAGCAGAAACTCGTCTGAAAGCAATACTAAATCCTCGCCAGAGACAGGAAAGGTTCGCGAACCCAGTTCAGTACTCAGTAGAAACTCGTTTGAACGCAAGAATAAACCCCTAACTTCTGACCCAGGAACCAAGCAAAAAGCAAAACCTGCATCATCACAGTTACCTAGCTCCCGAACTTTTTCGCCAATCCAGATAGGTTTTTTGTTGGTTGTGTTGTCAACAATCGTCTCATCGCTATACAACATAGCCATCAAGGGGATGTTTTTTAAAGCTTACGACAATTTTGGAGTTTTAGAGATCCAGGGCATTATTTCGCCAACACTGGGAAATATCCTGTTAATTTTAATGCTCCGGTTGCTGGTAGTTGTGCCACTAATGTTACTCTTGGCTCCCATGATGCATCCACAAGTATGGCAAGATATGCAGAACCTTTTGGGATCATCACGTGGTAATTCCACTCCTAAGAGTAGTGTTCAGAAACAGAGAACTTTACAGTTATCTATCGCCAGTGGTTGCTGTTTGTTTTTATCTCAGGTGCTGATCTACCTGGCTATTGGTCAGGTAGCAACTGGAATGGCGATCGCTTTGTTCTTTGTCTACCCCATGATTAGCGGCCTTCTCTCATGGTTACTGTTTCGCGATCGCCCTAGTGGATTTCACTCGGCTGCTATGGGCGCTATCTTCTGCGGTGAATTGCTGGTTTTAGGAGGTTCTGCAAGCCTGGGTATGGCTAATTTCTCCCTGGGAAGCAGCACAGCCATCTTAGCTGGCGTAGCTTTTGCCTGCTACGTAATTTTGACGCGGGTATGTGGTACTAAAGTGCATCCAGTGTCTTTTACTTTAATTAACTTTACCACCATGTTTGTGTTGAGCTTTATCTGTTTGATACTGCCTTTACCAAGCAATTTGAGTATTGTTGTTGAGCAGTCGCAGTTGCTAGAACTGATTTTGAGTGCTTTTATTTTGGGTGTTCTCACTCTCCTCGGCTATGTACTCCAAAATGTTGGTATTCGCAAATTAGGTGGGTTACGCTCGGCGATTATCGGAGCCGGAGTCCCAATTTTAACCGTAGTTTTTGCTGGTTTGATGCTTCAGGAAACCTTGGCAATTATCCAAATTATGGGCGTGGTATTCGTCAGTTTTGGTGTAGCAGCTTACAGCTTTGAGAAAATGCGAACTCAGGTTAAACCTTCTCGCTCTCAAAATTAAATCACTTAGAGCCACCAAACTATGATCATTAAAGTTAAAAGAGTTCTATTCTCGGACTGCGATTTGATTGTTAGAACAATCCTCAGCACATACATATCCCTGATTTGCTCTTCCCCATTCCTTGTGAAGATTTCCCTGGAAACTCCGGATAATTCACCGGAGCAAATTTGATTGCTATAGTCTTTTAACTATCACCTTGAGGAGGTCTTGGTAAACATGAATAATTCAGTGAAAATACTATTTTTAAAATATACGTATAAACAGTATAATCCGGATGTAAATTAGTTTAATCTGCATTAGAGGTTTCTTTGTCATCCTCCCAACACCAAAGCACTAATTAAACTGAAACTCAGAGTTTTTGGTGAAATATCAGAGAATCTTAATAAACAGTTGCAAATTAACCATTTACATGATAATCATGGAAGTATTGCCAATAGATTACTTTATACAAAATTAATAAAAAAACGGACGAAAATAGAATATCATGTTGTAAGAAAATAAAAGGTAATTTGAACTTGGAATTATCGCCTAATTTTAGGTAGATGATTGTCCCTCCAGTCAAATGCCTATACTTCCAAAAAACTCCCGGAAGTTGTAAGTAAAGTATTGGTTTACAAATTCTGGATAAACCAGCCAGTTTTTCTTAAGCCAGTAGGTTACCTACACCAAAATAACTTCCAACCATTGCCGGAAATCTGGACACAACCAACAGTTCTTCAAAGCCTAATAAAAACGAATTCTTTGCGAAAGATATCCGAATTATTAAAGCTACCAGACAGTTGTTACAGTCAGACTTCCCCGCTCAAGAGTAATGATCATGTTTGACTCTTGAACACCTGCGAGTTAAAACATAATCAGGTTGGATTAAACACATTGGCTTCAATTGGGTGTATACTACTTGTTTCTGTGTGACTAATAAATCTGTAAACGTGCTATTCAACTGTCTGTAATATGAGTAACGACATAGATCTGATCAAGCGTCTTAGCCCCAGTGCGATGGATCAGATCATGCTTTATCTGGCTTTTAGTGCCATGCGGACGAGTGGGCATAGGCATGGAGCATTCTTAGATGCAGCCGCAACCGCAGCTAAGTGTGCGATATACATGACCTATCTAGAGCAAGGACAAAATCTGCGGATGACCGGTCACTTGCATCACCTAGAGCCAAAACGGGTAAAAATCATTGTAGAGGAAGTCAGACAGGCGCTGACAGAAGGCAAATTGTTGAAGATGCTAGGTTCTCAAGAACCCCGCTATCTGATTCAGTTGCCATATGTCTGGATGGAAAAGTTTCCTTGGCAACCAGGAAGATCCCGTGTTCCTGGGACAAATTTGACCAGTGAAGAAAAAAGACAAATCGAGCAGAAACTCCCCAGTAACCTGCCTGATGCTCAATTGACCACATCTTTTGAGTTTCTAGATTTGATTGAATTTCTGCACAAGCGATCGCAAGAAGTATTGCCACCTGAGCATCAAATGCCTCTGAGCGAAGCTCTAGCAGAGCATATCAAGCGTCGGCTACTCTACTCTGGTACAGTAACGCGGATTGATTCTCCTTGGGGAATGCCCTTCTACGCTCTTACCCGTCCTTTTTATGCGCCAGCAGACGATCAAGAGCGGACATACATCATGGTAGAAGATACCGCTCGGTATTTCCGGATGATGAAAGATTGGGCAGAACGGCGACCAAATACCATGCGAGCCTTAGAAGAGCTTGATATCCCCGCAGAAAAATGGGAGCAAGCTATGGAAGAATTAGATGAAATAATTCGCTCTTGGGCCGATAGATATCACCAAACCGGTGGTATCCCCATGATTTTGCAGATGGTGTTTGGCAGAAAAGAAGACTGATAGTTCAGGTGTTATACCATTAACACCTTCGACTAGCAGAGCGTTTCTATGCCTTACCTGAGCAATTGTTCCCTAATGGTACAATCCTGTTGATTTATCTGTGGAATCAATCCAAAATCTAAATCTAAAATCCAAAATCCAAAATTGTTTGACTTTTTTGGTTTAAAAAGTTGGGTAAGTTTAAGTGTTTAAGCCACCAAATCCATCTGTTCTACCTCATATCAGCTATTTTTTGGCACACAAAAAAATAGGCGGGCTGTAAGCCCAGCCTAGAAGAAACTCGTCAATTTCAAGACCTGTGATTTTATCGACTTCCTGGATTCCCTGGAATTGGAGTCACCTCAAAAGAGGGACTAAATTCGGTGGGGACTCTATTTGGTGGTGCAGATGCAGGCGAAAAGCCACTAACACGGTCACTGGCATCGATACAAGTATCCATTGCCTGGGTAGGTGGAAGATCAATCTCACTACGTAAGCCCACGACACACTGAGCGAAACGCTCAGGCAATAAACTACGACCACAGTAGTTTAAAACTGCTGTGTGAACAACTCCTGGAGTATTCGTGGTAATACCAACCACACACGTAGAGAAGTCCTCAGATCGGCGGGCTTGCTCACAGGAAGAAAGAGCATCTACGGGACTAATTTGCGTTTGTTGATTAATTTTTACCACGCAAGCAGATAAATCTCGCGGACGCAGTGCTTTTGCACATCCTTGTGATACTGCTTGTTCAGTTATACCCAAATTCAAGAGTCTAGCTGTACAGACACGGTAATCGTTGGCGTAAGAGGTAGTCACAGCCATACTTGGAGCAATCATCGCCAACCATCCAGCCATAGCTAAAACTGGCGTTGTCAGCCGCATCGTTTTGCTCTTAAATATTTCGACAGCGAAACTGCCTTGTTGGTTCCCAGGTTTACTCAATTTTTTTTTGCTCATCGCCTTTCTCCAAACACCCAAAGTTATGCTAACTCAAATGTACGGCATCTCTTCTGCAAACCAAGAAATTTAATCCACGGGGATATTTTGAATATTTATAAATATTTAGCTTAATATTGGATTTTGGAAAAACACTACGAAAGAATACGGTCTGGTACATTAGTCTAATAGCGAACAATGATCAAACAGTATCTCCAAGCGACTGCCCAGTATAAAATACAATCCAGTATATTGGATTACAACCTAAAACCTGGCTTGGTTTGCGTAGCCTCTCTTAGAGAAGAGACGTTTCTGTGCTTGATTAGTTCGTTATTTAATTTGCCATCAATGATATTTGATCACAGACAATATGTTGATCAGGGTTCCTTGAATAGTCATAAATTTAATTTACTATTGAGAACCTGATAGCTGGCGTGGCGCAGCCATAGGAAATCGGAATTTATCAGCAGAAGTAGTGAGTGAGGTTCAACAGATGAAATTTGGCATTGATATTGGGCATAATTCTCCTCCAGACACAGGTGCTGTGGGGATCAAATTTGAGGATGCTTTAAACACAGATGTCGGGAACAGAGTAATCTCGAAGTTACGGGCTTTAGGACATGAAGTAATCCTGTGTAAACCAGATAGGTCTACTTCCGTAACAAATTCACTATTTCAAAGAATTAATACGGCCAATACTAACAGAGTTGAGGTTTTTGTCTCCATACACTTTAACGCTTTTAATGGTCGGGCTAATGGTACGGAAGTATTTGCAGCTAGTGAAACTGGGAGAAGAATTGCTCAACCAGTGTTAAATGAAATTGTCAGTTTAGGATTTTTTAATCGTGGGGTTAAAAGTGGTTCCCACTTATATGTCCTGAGAAACACTAATATGCCTGCGATTCTTGTAGAATGCTGCTTCGTCGATTCACCACGAGATATGAATATCTTTGAACCGGAAGCAACTGCTAATGCCATTGTCAAAGGCTTGACCGGTCAAGTACCTAGTATTCCTGTGAATCCTGTCCCAGATGAAGAATTGAATACAGATACTACAGTCATCAGACTGCAAAGAGCCTTAAATCAATTAAAAATCAACGATAGGAATGGTAGGCCTTTAGTAGAAGATAATTCCATGGGACCGGCAACCAGCTCTGCAACAGTAAATTTTCAGAATATTGTGGGACTACCACCTAGTGGAATTGCAGACACAAAGACCTGGGATGCCATTAATCTGATTTTAGCTAAACGAATCATCAGACCCAACCACGCTGGCGGTCCAGTTATGAGATACCTACAATACCGTGTAGGTGCTGGTGTTGATGGCATCTATGGTCCTCAGACAGGAACAGCTATTAGGACATATCAAAGGCAAAATGGTTTGCTTGCTGATGGCATTGTCGGAGGAATGACCTGGCAGAGATTAATTGGTTAGCTTGACTAGCCACTATTTCCTCTTAGCAGCAGGATCATCAAACTTCATACAACCTGCTGCTTTTTCTGAAAAAGTGCGTGTTTCTGGATAAAATTCAGGGCGCTGGAAATTTGTCATTGGGTGCATATTTAGTGCCGGACTTCCATAGATAAGTCTGATTGATCAACCAAGACCTATCTTTTTGGACTATAAGTTGCTGTATCGTTGATTTAGTCAGCGTTTGAGGCTAGTGCTTCGCCCCATGAAAATGCAAATGTTGTTAAGCCTTGCCTATTCTATTTCTCTGTTAGGTTCCTTGACTTTGCCAACTAGCGCTCAACCTCTTCCGACTCACCCTATTGGGCCATCTCAAACCCTAGCAGTCAGTGATGAGATCACAATTCCTCAAGATACAGCAATTATTGTCAAATTTCCCGCATCCGTGACTATTGATGTGGGGCAGGATCAGGCTTATCCTCTCACTGTTCCTTTAACTAATGCGATCGCAGATGATCGAGGTAATATTATAGTGCCTCAAAATTCCCCTGTAACTATTAATCTCAAACCTACAGATGGGGGTGTGAAAATTGTCGCTAAATCTTTGGTAATTAATGGTCGGATTGTGGCTATTAAAGCATCAAGTCAGACAATACCCGGTACTACTATTACCTACAAACGAGCTAATGACAAAGCTGTGGAAAATAGTTCGATTTGGAGCCAAATTGGTGGGGATACTTTGGGCTTTTTCAGCCAAGGTGACCCAAAACAGTTTGACCGGGGTGCAATGCTGGGCAGTATTGTGGGGTTCCTGACTGGCTTAGGTTCCCCAGAAAATACCCGTGTTGTGCAGATTCCCCAAAGCAGTACCTATGTATTATCTCTGGATGCTCCCATCAGGTTGGGGTTCTTCACAAAATAGCTGTTGGCATGGGGTTGAGTATTGTTAAATGAAAACCGTGTCGGTGTTCACCTTGGAAATAGCGCTCTTGCAAAGGTTGCCATTGCTGCCACAACTGATAACGATTTTCTTGGAATAAAGTAGCCAGGGTGGGCAGTTCAGCATCAATTTCTGATTTGAACACATCTGCAAGCCACTCACCCATCACCATACTATCTTGCATATTTCCTAATAGGTCTTGGATGTTTTTGATTTCGGCAACATAAGCCGCGTAAGACTCACCATATAAGTCACTAAATAACTCCATTTGATAACGCACTCGTTTGGCTTGTTTCCGTAAATCATGAATGCTGTCACCTTGAGTTATCAATTCTTGTTCTATGTTTTCTGGTGGCAAATTTGTGCAAACTTTTACCTCTGAATCTATAATGTTAGTCCCCACTAGCCAGCCCGGATGCAGCAAAAAACTACTCAGTTCTGGTAAAAGTAAATCCGGTAGCACTTGTTGAATTGGGATGTATGCCAAAGGCTGATAAATGGGTTGTTCTAACCAATCTGCCAATGCTTGTTTAAGAGACTTGTAAGTTTCACCTTGTAATGTTGTCTGCGTCTGGGATAATGCCTTTTGACGTTGTTTATCTAAAGCATCAAAAGCTGTTCGCAGAACTTTTTGTTCTTTGTGAGGTAAATGTGGTTGGTAAAGGGTTGCTAAAGTTTCTTTGAGTACATCTATATCTCTGAGATTGCCAAGACGACGCGCAATTTTACCGATTTTCGAGGCGTTGGCTGACTGCGGTAAATTCAGGAATAAATCAAACCTACTGATGGCAGTCCGTAGGCGACGCATCCCGACTCGCATTTGATGCAATGCTTCTGGATCTTTATCTTTCTTAACTGATTTTTCCCATTTCAAGGTTTTCTTGAGGTGTTGTTGAATTGCCTGGTGAGCGTAGTCTTTGAGACTTTTTACTGGGGGGTTTATTGTCAATGTCATACTCGAAAATTAAATGTTTCGTCAAATGATCGTATACTAACATTAGTGAACAAAGTATATTTGTTGCAGTATATGTAGCACTGCTCAATAAGTTATGAACATCAAGATACCCAAATTATTCAAGACTTCGGGGATCTGAGTCTATCGGTGGATAAAAGAGGATTGCTATCTGTATCTTTATGAATAGAAATAAATATTGCTGTTGATAGTTAATAGTGTTGCTCAGAAAGAGTGAATGAAGAAATCATCTATTATTTAATATCAGATTAAGCAGGAAAAATCAGGGGAAAAGTTATGAGCAAGTGGTTTGAGCCATCTTTTCAGGGCTAGAGTCGCTCACGACTTAAAAAATTTATACCAAAAATAAATAATGGGTGTAACACCTCATGGCAAAAATGCTATACTCTGCTATGTAGATGCACCCTGATGATCTGGAGAGCTACCGATGTGGCTCTCCTTATTTCATGATCGGCGAATATTTGGCAGCGAAGACTTGGTATAATCGCCAATCAAGCAGCTAACAGTTGTGGGGAGAATAAAAATGGCAGATTGGCAAGAAATCTCTGGTGGTGTGACAGCACCAAGAGGTTATCAGGCGGCGGGAATCACCGCAGGACTGAAGCCTTCGGGATTGCCCGATTTAGCTTTGATATGGTCAGATGTAGAGGCGATCGCAGCTGGTGTATTTACCACTAGTCAAGTTAAAGCCGCCTGTGTAGATTATTGTCGCCAACGTTTGCAAGCTAAACACAGCGCGCGGGCAATTCTCTGCAATGCTGGTCAAGCAAATGCCTCCACAGGTATGCAAGGTGTGCGTGATGCCGAAGAAAGTGCCGAAATATTAGCGCGTGAGTTGAATATTTCCCCAGAATCGATTCTCTTGGCTTCTACAGGCGTAATTGGTCAACGGATCAGGATGGATGCTTTACGCAGTGGGATTCCCCAGGTTGTAGCCGCACTTTCCGACACAGGTTCAGATGCAGCAGCTGGGGCAATTATTACTACAGATTTGGTAACCAAATCCATTGCTTTAGAAACAACCATAGGCGATCGCCCCGTCCGCATTGGTGGGATTGCTAAAGGTTCCGGGATGATTCATCCCAACATGGCCACTCTGTTGGCATTTGTCACCTGTGATGCGGCGGTTTCGTCAAATCTGTGGCAACAAATGTTAAGTAGGGCTGCTGATCAAAGTTTTAATGCCATTACCGTAGATGGTGATACCAGCACTAATGATAGTTTAATTGCTTTGGCTAATGGTCAATCTCGCACTCCAGCAATTACCGAAATGGGTGCAGAAGCTGAGAAATTAGAGGCCATGTTAACAGCAGTATGTCAGTATTTGGCGAAAGCGATCGCTCGTGATGGCGAAGGTGCAACCTGCTTAATTGAAGTGCAAGTCACTGGCGCTTATGATCAAGTTTCCGCCCGTCAAATCGCTAAAACCATTGCCGGTTCATCTCTAGTTAAATCGGCAATCTTTGGACGCGATCCCAATTGGGGACGTATCGCCGCCGCCGCCGGACGTGCAGGTGTATCTTTTGAACAAGACAACCTGCAAATAAAGTTAGGGGATTTCTTATTATTAGAAAATGGTCAACCAGTACCATTTGACCGTGCAGCAGCCAGTGCATATTTAAAACAAACTGCGGCTGATTCTTCTTTACCACCAGACTTTATTGCTACTAATAATAGTAATGATTTATCTGTGGATAGAAGCATAATTAAAGGTCAACGAGTCGATAATCCGGTGATTATTGCCGTTAACGTTGGGAATGGTCATGGTTCTGGTAAAGCTTGGGGGTGTGATTTGAGTTATGACTATGTGAAAATTAACGCGGAGTACACGACTTAAAGGATATCGAACCACAGAGGCGCAGAGAACACAGAGAAAATCAATGCAGCGAATATGTGTAGTTGGTACAAGTGGTTCGGGGAAGACGACTTTAGCACGTCAAATTTCCCAGCGCCTCGCCATTCCTCATACATCAATCTGGCTTAATTAATTACGAACTACGAACTACGAACTACGAATTACTAATTATTCATTCATATTCCGATATGTAGCAACTGCGGAAGGTGATATGCGGTTTAAATAACGGAAAATCCAATATTTAAAGATTGTATCTAAAATCACAGGAAAGGTGGCAATAAATAAGAAGATGAAATCTCGATTAGCTGGTAAGCCCCAATGACGTGATACACCTTCTAAAATTACTTCCCAGCCATGAGGAGAGTGAAATCCGACAAATACATCGGTAAACAAAATAATGATAAATGCTTTAGCACTATCACTAAGACCATAGACAATATGATCAAAGAAGTCTTTTAGTACAATAATCGAAGGTTTACTGATAATCAATAGATAAATAAAAGCAGCAACTGAGAAAATATCTGAAAAAACATTTTTAATAGCATTGGCACTTTTGCGGCGAAATTGTTCAGCAATTTCCTGGGCTTTATCCTCCATCTCAATTTCCATCTCTTCAGCAGATAGTGGAGGGGCGCTATGAATCAGGTTTTCAAACTTAATTCTTTCTTCAAATCTTTGCATTTCTACTAATGCTTCTTCCTCCATTTCTAAATTTAGGAATATTTGCGTTGTATCGGGGCTTCTAAAATGGTTGATTAGAGGACCGACTATTAATACTTTTGATATTTGATGAGTTAACAAAGGTACTATAATTAATAGTAAAATAAATCTAATAGATATGATGGTTCTTCTTTGAGTCTGACGGAAGTTTTTAACAACATCTTGTTCAGCATTTGGATCTAATTCAACTTGCAGACGACCGATAGTACTTAAAATCGACCGGGGCAATATTCCCATTGTATCAGCCTTACCTCGCTGTTTTTTATTCGGTTCTTGATTTTGACTTGGTAATTTTTGGAGTGATGATTCAGAGGTAGGCGCATCAACTTTGACGATTTGAGGTTTATTTACTAAAGCCGAGGAATTGACCTCGTTCTCCAAGTTATTATATTTTGAGATAACTTGATCAATGAATTGTAATTTATCTAAAATTAAGGCAGTACTAGGATATTCTATCCCTGTTTTCAGAGCGGCTCTTGGATGAGATTCATTAGAAAACAAACGACTGGCTCGAAACTCTGTCAGTCGCATTCGGGCAATTTTTAATTGTTGCTTTAAATCTGACTCAAAATAATCCATCACGCTGTTACTGTAGATGACTGAGTTTAAGTCTATTTTATTACCATTAAAATGCTCGTCTTCTATGGCTTTAATCTTTAATGCGGCTTGATAAGCTGCGTCCAATGAACGCTCTGGGGTGAGTAAGTACCATCTGTAAGCAGATAGTAAAAAAGGGTAAATTTTCTGGCTAAAAATCGGTATTCTCATCGTCAGCTATTATTCAGGATTTATGAGTGATTCTGATTATTAAGTTAACGCACGAAGTATACTAGCAAATCTATAAAGGGAGGATTTGTGATTTCTCATTCTATTTGGATTGTTGGTACTAGCCGCAGTGGTAAGACGGCTCGGTTGGTAGAAAATTTTTGTGATTGGTTGCATAGTGAAAATTATAGTTTTGCATCATTCTATACTAAAAAAACAGGTGAGCCAAACAGTAGGGAAACATCACCAGACTCATATCTCCCGAAGACAGCGCCAGGAGTTTTGGTTTTAGCTGCCAATAGTGAAAATCGCCGAAATTTAGCTGATAAAATTGTTATAGCAACTCAAGGAAAATATCCAGTTCGTGCCAAAACGATGCTTGGTTTTTTTCAAGATGAAGTTATTTTATTTTGGCCTTTATTGATTCAGTCGTTAAATATCAAAGCACAATTTCCAGTCCGATTACGCCCTGAAACTGAACAGGAATTAGCAACGAAACTTTGGCGTTCCCAATTAGATACAGCCATTTTGAGCCGTGCGGGAGTGAATGAGTCCCGTTTGGTACGTCGCATTCTGGATTTATTCCAATTGGCTGCTTATAGTGGTACACGCTGTGAAGATATTAGCCAGATTTTGCAAACAGGCTTAACAGAAAATGCTATTGATTTAGAACCGGAGTTTTTGGCATCTTTATTGTTAGATTGGCGAAATTGGTGTTTAAAACGGGGATTACTGACCTATGGGATGATTACTGAACTTTATAGTCAGAAGTTATTAAGCGATCGCCATTATCAACAACACCTCACTCAACGCTATCAAGCTGTACTAGCAGATGATGTCGATGATTATCCTGGAGTCGCGCGTCAATTGTTTGATTTTTTGTTGGATCAAGGTGCTGTGGGAGCTTTTAGCTATAACCCTGATGGTGGAGTGCGTCTAGGATTGGGAGCCGATCCTAACTATTTGGAGGGTTTAGCCAGGCGTTGTCGAATTGAGACATTAACAACATCACCCTTACCTGGTCTAGCAGAGCAACTTTTGACCCCAATGGTGGAATTAGTCTCAGAATCAATGATGCTGTCGAGTTTACCGCACCCAGTGCAGTTAATTCAAACCACCTCCCGCTCGGAATTATTACGCAAAACAGCAGCAGAAATTGTTCAAGCCATCGATTCGGGACAAGTACAAGCAGAAGATGTAGCAATTATTGCACCGGGTTTAGATGCGATCGCACGTTATACTTTAGTCGAAATCCTGGGTAAGCAAAACATCGCCGTGGAATCACTCAACGACCAACGCCCCTTAATTAGTTCACCTGTGATTCGAGCATTACTCACCATGCTGGCACTAGTCTATCCCGGTTTAGGTCGCCTTGTAGATCGAGATGCCGTCGCCGAGATGTTAGTTGTCTTGAGTAGAAAACGAGCAGGATTAGAAAACTCTGCTTTACTCAGCACTCGCATCGACCCAGTACGCGCCGGATTGATTGCAGATTACTGTTTTCAACCTCATCCCGATTATCCCAACTTGTTACCAGTTTCAGCATTCGAGCGCTGGGATCGCATCGGCTATGCCGCTACCACAGCTTACGGTGAAATTTTACAGTGGTTAGAGGAAAAGCGATCGCAGCCAGAACACCATAGTCCCATTTCTTTGTTATATCTGGCAATGCAGCACTTTATCTGTCAGGATAGCAACCTCCCCTACGACCAAATGGCCGCACTGCGGGAATTACTGGAAACTGCCCAACATTATTGGGAAATTGACACCCGTTTACTACAAACGACCCCCAGAACAGCAGGATCAGAACTCAATACTACAGTTGCCGAATTTATACAACTACTGCGACGTGGTACTATTACCGCCAACCCTTATCCCTTGCGTCCCATCGGCGCAGCCAGAAAAGCTGTCACTTTAGCAACTATTTTCCAATATCGCTCTAGTAGAAGATTTCACCGTTGGCAGTTCTGGTTAGATGCTGGTTCCCCTCTATGGATAAAAGGTGGCGCAGCAACGTTATTTGGAGCGCCATTATTCTTGCGAGACAGGTTAGGGGAACCTTGGACAGCAGCAGATGAAAATTTGCTAGAAGAAGCCAGATTACGCAGAATTTTGGCAGATTTACTCTCTCGTGTCAGTGAAAAAGTTTATTTATGTCATAGCGAATTAGCCGTCAATGGTCAAGAACAATTAGGTCGGCTGTTGCCGTTGGTACACGCTTTTATGTGAAATTACTTGTGATTTTGGGGAAAGGAATGATCAATGAGATATTTCCAGAACTCCCCAACCTGTAATAGATTCTTTACAATATTAAGTAAGGTAAAGAAATTTATGAGAAATCAGAGTTAAAAGCTATGGGACTATTTGGATTTGGTAAAAAGCTGGCTATCCCCACTGCGGAGGAAGCTTTGCCAGGAAGAGCAAAATCGATGCCAGTACCCAATGAACATTATGTCAATAAAAATACTTTAAAAGCTCCTTTTCCGGAAGGCATGGAGAAAGCAGTATTTGGCTTAGGTTGCTTTTGGGGTGCAGAACGCAAATTTTGGCAACTTGAAGGAGTCTATACAACTGCGGTAGGTTACGCAGCTGGTAGCACTCCCAACCCAAGTTATGATGAAGTCTGTAGCGGCATGACTGGTCACAACGAAGTAGTCTTGGTTGTCTTTGACCCCAAAGTGATTAGTTACTCTCAACTGCTGAAAGTCTTTTGGGAAAGCCATAACCCCACCCAAGGAATGCGCCAAGGTAATGATGCTGGGACTCAATACCGTTCCGGAATTTATGTTTATTCCCAAGAGCAGAAACAGCTAGCAGAAGCATCACGGGACGCATATCAGGAAGCTCTCACCAAAGCAAACTATGGGAAAATTACCACAGAAATTTTAGATGCGCCGGAATTTTACTACGCAGAAGCTTATCATCAGCAGTATCTCGCCAAAAACCCCAATGGTTATTGTGGGTTAGGAGGGACAAAGGTGGCTTGTCCTATTGGTGTAGTAGAATCTCAAGTCAGTGGTTAGCCTTTGAGTAATTCGTAATTCGTAGTTGGAATCAGTGGTTGCTCTGTATCGTATATATAGGTGGGGCTTGTACACTTTTAATTACGAATTACGAATTACGAATTACGAATTACGAATTAGTAATTATTTACTCAACCCACCTTGATAACCAGTCACAATCCGGCTACCATCTTTGAGGATATGAATTTCTATCTGGTCGCTCGCCCAAGTCATCTGGTCTGTTAAGTCCGGGTTGAAGACATTAACTCCTTGATTGCTAGAAGAAACCAGAGAAGTGGGAGAATTAATTGCTAGAGACTCCACAAAAGGCCCATCAATCAAGATATCTAATTCTGCTAATAATGCGGCTGAATCTGGAGGAGCCGATTCAGACTGTAGTTGCTTTAACGTGAACCCAGTAAAAGACATCACATTTAATCCCGCACCTTTGAGCTTACGAGCCAAAGAAGCTAGTGCTGTAGCTTGCCAAAAAGGTTCTCCACCGGAAAAAGTCACACCTGTATTCTGAGGTTTACTGAGGATATTCTCAGCCAGAGTATCAACAGAAATGAGTTGGTTAATCCCAAAAGACCAAGACTCAGGATTAAAGCAGCCAGAACATTCACGCGGACAACCTTGAACCCAGACAACAGCACGACTTCCAGGGCCATTAACTTCTGACTCATCCACGTAACCCATGATATTCAGATAGCCAGGAGGAATTTCTGTGAGTGCTGCTGATGGTTCATTTGGCTTAGTTTCCATCTGTTTCCTCTGTTTGCATAGTAAAATAGTCCAGATATGAGAATATCCAGTAAATCAATTCTTACTGTAGACTGCAAAACTCGCTGCCATTAATTTAACTCTTCTTCTTCTTATTATTCTTCTTCTTTGCGCCTTTGCGCCTTTGCGTGAAACTAACTCTTAACGGCAGCAAAACTTGAGAAAGAAAAGCATCTCCACAATTTACCGTAATTGTGATTACCTGAGCATTCATCAACTCCCCACTACTTCTTACTGTACCACTTCCAGAATTCATCGCATAAGCAGGAAAACAGGCAACACTTAGACTCAAACGCAGTGCATTACCTTTGGCAATTCGCGCACAAGTCGCTTGCAGTTGAATTTTTGTCGGCGCTTGTTCTGAGCCTGGGCGACAATGCACATAACCTTGAGTTAAATTATATACGCAGCCATCGGGATGCACTTCTGACAGCACTGCACACAAATCATAACTGGGTTGATCGGCACTACAGAAGATTTCCACGGCTACATTCCCTAGCAAATGGCAGTTTTCAGTTAAGGGTTCGCTCGTATAAGTTAGAACATCAGCACGAGAATCAAGATGCGATCGCTCACATAAACCCACCGCCATTGCTGCATGACCACCTAACGCCGGAACTGGTCGCCAAGGGTCGTGAACTAATACATCAAAGGAATTTGGGATTTTAGATTTGGGATTTGGGATCAGGGTTCCTGAATCTTCTCGAATATTAGCCAGTCCGGTAGTTGACAAAAAATAAGATTTCTGGTTTGATATAGGGATAGTTGGATAACTATGCCAAATATTACTTCCTATCTCAAATAAGCAAACAGGTTTTTCTTTCAATAATCCTGTATCAATACCTTTAAGAAACTGGTCAAACCAGCGAACTTGCATCTTGTCTATAGGACTGATGGCATTTATACCAAAATCAACTTCACCAACTTTGCGACCCCAAGGCAAATGCGCCCAAGGACCAATGATTAAATGTTGGGATTGAGTGCTGCGGGCGATCATATCTTGATATAAATGCCAAGTTCCCCGCAGGTAAGTATCAAACCATCCCCCGATATGGAACATGGGCAAATCAACATCTTGTAAGTGGTTTTTAGGCGAGAGTTTTTCCCAGTATGTATCGGGTTGAGAATGTGCCAACCACTCATGATAAAATGATTCTGGGGCGAGTTGCTTGAGAATTTCGGGATTAGTTACAGGTAAATTACGAGAAGCAGCAAATAATGCTGCATAAGCTGTTTGATCTTTTCGTAAACGGGCGGTTTCTGTAGCTAATTGAATTGCCCAAGCGAGGTTAGTTTGTAAACAAAATGCACCACCTTCATAAGCCCAATCTGTATATAAATCATAGCCAATCATGGCTGGGCAAATTGTTTTTAATGCTGGTGGTTTAGCCGCTGCGGCATATAGTTGAGTCATTCCCTGATAGGAAAAGCCATACATCCCCACTTTGCCGTTACTACCGGGGAGATTAGCAACCCAGTTGACGGTATCTTCACCATCGGCGATTTCGTGAGTAAATAGCTGGAATTCGCCTTCAGAAGTGCCTCGTCCGCGGACATCTTGAATAACTACAATGTAGCCTTGGGTAGCATACCAAGTTGGATGGGCATAAACTACTGTAGATGCGATCGCTCTTCCATAGGGTTGGCGCATTAATAAAACGGGAAACTCTTCCTCTGCATCGGGGCGATAGATATCTGCATCGAGGCGAATACCATCGCGGGTGTGCATGGAGGCGGTTTGTTTAGGAAGAACGTTCAGCATGGATTTTTACTCGGTAAACTGGTAACGGGTAAGATGTTTAACTGTAGTTAAATCTAAACCCAAATCCTGAGCAATTCCTATCTCGTTTACTAGCGTGGCGTGTGGGAGAATTATCTCCAGATGTACTTCAGCATTTTGAAACTCTTTTTCTTGAACAATTAGAAAATATCGGTGAAGCTTTGCTTGATTTTACCAGTATGGATAATTAGCACTCATGGTTAGAAATACTTGAATAAACGAGTCTTTTCTGTAACCTACTTTATGGATTTAAAATAATCGTTAAGTCTAAAATAAAACCAGGTAGAACTTCTTCCCCGGAAAGTTGAGGAGGTTGAGCAAAAGAGAAATTCAAAACTTCTACATTTTGCCCTGGGCGATAAATTTCTACGGAAGGTGTTTGCGGATCAATTAACCAACCTAACCGCACACCATTTTCTTGATACTCCAGCATTTTAGCGCGTAATTTAGCTAAACTATCACTTTCTGAACGCAGTTCAATTACAAAATCAGGACAAAGAGGCGGAAAACGTCTTTTTTCATCTTTGGTTAAAGCTTCCCAGCGTTCTAACTTCACCCAAGCCGCATCAGGACAGCGATATGCACTATTGGGTAATTTAAACTCAGTTGAAGAATCAAAGACTTTCCCTAACTTGGTTTTACGGTTCCATAAACCGAGTTCTATATTAATATCAGAGTTTCTAATTCCGCTTTCACCGCCTGTTGGGGGCATAATAATTAATTCTCCAGTCTGGGTAAGTTCTAATTGCCAAGGTTCGTTAGCAATGCAGAGTTGATAAAACTGCTCATCGGTTAAACCTACGCTTGGAGGTATGCTTAAAGTGAGGGTTTCCATGATGATTTTCACGAAAGGGTTAATTCTATTATCGTGGGTAAAATTCTGCTTGAGTTAAATAATCTTGAGTTAATGCGATCAGATCAACCACAAACGAACACCTATGAATACCAATTAAATGCAATTCATCTGTGTTTATCTATGGTTATGAACTTTATTAACAAGGCATTAACGCATTTTGTCTCCCTAATACTTCCAGATCCTCTGCATCTAACTCCACAGGAATCCCACTGCGAATTAATTCTGAAAAATCTTCATTGGGAACCATCACTGTTAAAGTATATAAGCGAGTATTCCCTGTATTTTTAATCAAATGAGTCCCAGTAGGAGGTACTAACAAACTATCTCCGGCTTTAATTTGGACACTCTTACCATCACACATAGCTATAGCTTCCCCTTTGAGGACAAAAAACATTTCCACCGCCCATTGATGACGATTTGGCGGTGTTTGTCCACCCACATCAAAAATTTCGATGCAGCAAGTTAAAGAAGTATTAGCATTGATGGAATCAAAAATAATCGCCAGTCGATTAGAGTCGTTGGGACTGATCCGATATGTTTGATAGTCTTTGGGAGACTTGATAATAGGAATTACACATCTAGAAGCGTGCATTGATTCATCCCCTTTTAAGTGATAACTGTAAATACTGTTTATTTAGGAAGCACTTTTAAAATCGCTTCTGAGTCTGTGACAAAACCGAAACATTGCTTGACGTTATATAACGTCGCCAGCCAACAGTACTCAGGAGAAGTAGTAGCTGTGCAGTCTTTAACTAAAATGCAGTCATATCCTAAGAAGTTGGCATCACATAGGGTAGACATCACACATTGATCAGCATTGACACCCCCAAATAATAGTGTCGTTCTTCCCAAGTTCCGCAGAATACTATCTAAAGGCGTATCCCAGAACCCACTCATGCGGTATTTATCCACACGGATATCTTCTGGTAGCTGTTGGAGTCCATCTACCACCGCCGCCGCCCAACTACCTGCCATTAGTACTTTAGCACCGTTGCTGGGCAGAGGATCGCCCAATCCTACGCCTTCTCCTGTGGGGTTGTAGACGTGAAGTAAACCAGCACTAATATTTAATAAGTCGGGACGATTCCCCCAGTTAAGCCAAATTACCGGCACATCCGCTGCACGCAGTTCTGGAAGTAAGCTATTTAAAGGTTCGATGGGCTGACGTGCTGGTGTGACATCTACACCGATATGCGCTAACCATCCATCAGGGTGACAGAAGTCGTTTTGCATATCAATGATGACGATCGCCGTTTTTGCCAAGTCCAGATGCAGAGTTTTGGTTTCTGTTGATAAGATAACGGGTTGTGGGGTCTTTTGCGGACGAGTAATATCTGCGATCGCCTGATTCACAGTCCACGCATTTGGTGCAACTCCCAATGTCCGTAATGGCAGATTCATAAATTACAACATCTAACACAGTTCTTAAATTTGTAACTTGAATTGCTACGAAAAGTTTGATTACTTAATTAAGGTTAAATAAAGTGAATTTTACTATCCAAAATGTTCTGATCGCTGTTGACGATGCTTATCTCACCGTAGATGTACAGATTGTAAATGATCAAATAGCCGCGATCGCACCCGATTTAGAGGTAATCGGGACTGCTTTTGATGGTAGAAATAAGCTATTACTGCCTGGTTTCGTTAACGCCCACACCCATTCCTCAGAAATGTGGCAACGGGGAATTATGTCAATTTTTCCTTTAGAATTATGGCTAGCGGAATTATATGACTTTGCGCCCCTGGATTTGGAAAAAGTTTATCTCAGTGCTTTGGGAACAGCTGTAGAAACTTTACTTTCTGGTGGAACGAGTGTAGTAGATCATTTGGTTTTAACTCCGGGGCTAGAATTAGAAACCATCGCTACTGCGGTTCGCGCTTATAAAGAAGTGGGAATTCGGGCTTTTATCGCGCCGCTGATTCAAGATGAATCCCTCAGCGCCGGTATACCTTCGGGGGAGTCAGTCCAAAACCATGAGCCTTATTTTCGCTCAACTGCGGCAACACTGCAAATTATAGAGGAGGCGGTGAAACAATTTCATCGTCCAGAAGAGGGTGTAAGTATTTTAGTTGCACCTACGGGGATTCAATTGTGTACTGATGCTTTATTTACAGGATGTATTGAGTTAAGCGATCGCTATAATCTTTGTCGTCATTCCCACTTACTAGAAACCAAAGCACAGAAAAAACTCGCCCAAGAAAAATACGGTTGTACTGCTGTTGAACATCTGCAACGGATTGGATTTTTAAGCGATCGCACTTCTTTAGCTCATTGTATCTGGTTGAATGATACTGATATCACAATTCTCGCCCAAACCCAATCGACAGTTGTCCATAACCCCTTGAGTAACCTCCGTTTAGGCAGTGGTATCGCCCCAATTTTAAAATATCTCCGAGCTGGCGTAAACGTCTGTTTTGGTTGTGATGGCGCTTCCAGTAATGATTCCCAGGACTTGCTAGAAGCCATCAAAATCGGTTCCATCTTGCACAACATTACAGACTTAGATTATCAAAACTGGATCACACCCAGAAAGTCCGTAGAAATGGCATCATTGGGAGGTGCAAAAGGACTGAATATAGCTGACAAAATTGGTTCACTCAGCGTAGGTAAACAAGCCGACTTAGTACTTTACGACCTCACCAATTTATCACTACTTCCCCGGACAGATCCCATTGGATTATTAGTATTAGGTCGTCCCACAAATGTTGTCCATAGTGCTTGGGTAAAGGGAAAGCAAATTGTGACCAATGGTCAAGTTAATACCATTAACTTAGATAATTTACGGCAAGAATTATTTAACCGCAGTCAGTGGGAAACAAAGCGCAAATCTCAAAGTGTAGAACAAATAGAAACTCATTATCGTCAAGTCATGGATTTATGAAACGCAGAAAAACCTCCTCTGCGATCCTTTGCGTTAAAAATATGATCTTTGCGAACGCTTGACGTAACCTAACCTCCAATTTTGTCGTTCTTTTAACTGACTTAACTTACCTTGAGCAATTAACTTCACAGCAATGCGAGTGTTTAAAAATCCCCTAATCTTGGTATTAGACTTTGCTTGATCAACTCCAGATAAAGCTTTGTCAATATTCTGAAATCGTCCGCAATAAGTTGGACTTCCAGGTATTGTTACTGTGAATAAACTATCTCTTTTGTAGCCACTAGGAATTACAAATATAGCGTAGACATTATGTTGTCCACGCCAAGGTTGAACTACTAACTTCTCAGGATACGTATAGTACTTTTTACCTTGCGTCCGATTAAATCCCCATTGCTGACACCTAACTATCGGAGCTTGTTCTGAGAGGTAAGTAGAAACATGAGAAAATCCCAGAACGCTAAATAAGCTAAGTAAGAATAATATGTAAAGTATGAGTTTTCGCACTTTTCAAATACTCACCTACTTCTGTAAAGCTCTATTTTAGCTAGTAAATCAAGTTAGGACATCAACTTGTTAAGTCGAATAAAAAATTTTCCAGACATTTTCAATATGCACTGACAATCAACGAACTCATGGGACAGAAATCCTTCTAGAGTGAGTTGTGTTCCTGTGTTAACCATAAGTTGCCGAAAAATTGGCTCATATTTCATCTTACACAGAGAAAAAGCCGGAGAAATCAAATTGCGATCGCGTCAAGTCCTGACGGGGATAGCTACGCTGACAGCAAATCGCTTGACTGTTGCTAAATTAACAAAGAAGATGAAAATGAACCCAAGCTAGTTACAATCCATCATGGTATCTACACCTACTCGTTTCCCGGATATTCAAAATCATTGGGCTAGGCCATTCATTGAAGCATTAACAGAACGCAGTATTTTAAATGGCTATCCTAATGGCACGTTTCGACCAGATAACTCAGTCACTCGCGCTGAATTTGCCGCTATACTGGCCGCAGTATTTATCCGGTCTCCTCAACGGGAATATGTTCCGTTTATTGATGTTCCGGATAATCACTGGGCCTTGAATGGAATTAAAAAAACTTACGAAGCCGGATTTTTCATCGGCTATCCTGATGGACGTTTCCGCCCCAATGACAGAATTTTCCGTAGTGATGTTTTAGTTGCAATAGTCAACGGCTTGGACATTGCGGCTAATGTCAAACCCGATTTATTGGATGTATTAACCCAAATTTATGAAGATGCAGCCAAGATTCCGGCCTATGCTAAAAATCAAATTGCGATCGCTACTGCAAAAAACTTAGTAGCTAGTTACCCCAACGTCAAACTACTCAACCCCACTGTAGCCGCAACTCGTGCAGACGTGGTAGTCATGGTATATCAGGCTATGGTCTATTTACAGATGAGAGAAAAACTCCCCTCTAACTATATCGTAGTTCCCCCCAACGTTGTCGCCACCCCTCCCATAGAGAACATTTACCATGAACGAGAGTTTCGGGGGGCGTGGGTAACAACAGTATGGAATAATGATTGGCCTTCCCAAGCCGGACTTTCCACAGCACAACAGAAAGCAGAATTTATCGAAATCGTCACCCGACTACAAGCGCTGAATTTTAACGCCCTGATTTTGCAAGTCCGACCAGAGGGTGATGCTTTATATGCTTCCCAGTTTGAACCTTGGAGTGCTTGGTTGACGGGAACTCAAGGTAAAGCACCAGATCCATATTATGATCCTTTAGAGTTTGCGATCGCCGAATGTCACAAACGCAATATAGAACTTCATGCTTGGTTCAACCCCTACCGCGCCAAAACCAGCCTCACAGCTAGACCCAACGCCAGAACCCATATAGCTGTCACCAACCCCGAACTAGTTTACCAATGGGGTAATCAACTATGGATGGACCCAGGCAGTAAAATCGTCCAAGATCGCGCTTTCAACGTCATTATGGATGTTGTCCGTCGCTATGATATAGATGCCGTTCATCTAGATGATTATTTTTATCCCTATCCTATCCAAGGTCAAACCTTCCCCGACAATAAAACCTATGCAGCTTCTCAAGCAAATGGTGGTCAACTCAGCTTAGGTGACTGGCGACGGAACAATGTGACTCAAATGGTAGTACGTATATCGGAAGGAATTAAAGCCACAAAACCCCACGTTAAATTTGGTATTAGTCCCTTTGGTATTTACCAACCAGGACAACCACCAGGAATCAATGGCTTAGATGCTTATAATCAGTTGTATGCTGATGCCAAAAGATGGTTACAAGGAGGTATGGTAGATTATTTAGCCCCCCAACTGTATTGGCGCATCGACCAAGCTGCCCAAAGTTATCCCGTATTGCTGAAATGGTGGACAGAAATTAATACTAGCCAACGACATATATATGTAGGCAATAATATTAGTCTCCTCGATGGCAAAGCTTGGAAAAATGAAGAAATTCAGCAACAAGTCGCCATTACGCGCAACCTAACCGCTAATAGGGTGCGATTATCACAGGGTAATATCTTCTTCAGCATGAGTTCCATAACTCAAAATCGTCAGGGAATTGCAGACAGTTTCCGAAATTCCCTTTATTCTACCCCCGCCCTAGCCCCCACCATGCCCTGGCGGAATACAACTCCTCCTCCACCACCACCCCAAGAACTACAAGTTAACAATCGCCGCCTCAGTTGGCGACCTGGTGATAATCAGCCAGTCCGGTCTTGGACACTTTATCGAGAGTATGGTGACTATTGGACAATCCAGCGGATATTATCAGCTGGAACAACCTTCGCCACAGTTTCACAAGCTGGAAACTATGCAGTGTGTGCAGTTGATAGGTTAGGGAATGAGAGTCAGGGTGTGGTAATTACAGTCATTTAAATCAGTCACTGAGAACTGTTAACAGTTAAACTCGTCGCCTGAACATTCAAATAAATGTAACCCTAACCGCCGGGAGAGTTCCTCACATACCTTAACTCCCCGGACACTATTACCACGCACATCTAACAAAGGCGAAAACACACCAATGCCCATTTTGTGAGGTACAACCGCCATAATTCCCCCACAAACCCCACTTTTAGCCGGAAGTCCCACTTTATAAGCCCACTCCCCAGCAAAGTTATACATCCCGCAGGTGTACATCACGCTGAGAATATCTTTGACGTAACTACTATCTAATGCTTGTTTTTTCGTAACTGGGTTAATACCTTTGTTAGCCAGAGTCGCCGCCATCACCGCTAAATCTTGACAATTCACCATGACAGCACATTGCTGAAAGTAAAGATCCAAAACTTCCTCAATATTTTGGTCAATCATGCCAAAATTTAGCATCAGGTGTGCAATGGCGCGGTTGCGATGTCCCGTACTGCGTTCAGAGGTAAACACCGAAATATCGACCATTGTATCCCTGCCGGTGTATTTGCTAAACATTTCCAGCACCCGGTTTAAGCGTTCCGTTGGACCAGATCCTTTGATTAAACTGGTAGTGGCGATCGCACCGGCATTTACCATTGGGTTATAAGGTCGCTTCGATGTTTCATCGAGAATAATCGCGTTGAATGCGTCTCCTGTTGGTTCAACGCCAACTCTGGTTAAAACATAATCCCGTCCATGATCTTCTAAGGCCAGTCCGTAAGCAAACACTTTAGAAATGGACTGGATGGTAAATTGTTGTTGATCATCCCCCACTTGGTAAGTTTGGCCATCTACCGTAACAATACAAATGCTGAATAATTCCGGATTGACCTTCGCCAGCTCTGGAATATAGTTAGCTAATGTACCCTCATTTTGTGACTTGTATTGGGAATATAAGTCGTTGAGAACAGCTAAAAATGGCGCTGAGACGTTTTCTAAATCTTCTAAATTTACTTGATTTGCCATAAAGCTGATAAGTTACTCTAAAAAATCATATTTGAGTCAATATGGCAAGCGAAAATACCCGTATTTTTTGCTACACAGGTTTTTATCTACTCATGCCAGTGAAGCTTTTTTAATTGTCTCATTATTGATTTTAATTTGTTGAACAAAAATTTTTAGTTACCGAACCAACTAAATTTTATACATATATTTGCTTAGATAATCAGACAATTAATATACTTATTAAGTAAAAGTTTTTAGTATATTTACTTAATAAAATTTCATAAATTAACTTCCAGCCAGAGTCTAGCTGTTAGCTTATTTAAAATAAATATTTTCTGTAAGTCTTGATACAAATGAATTTGCTGAGGATATGAAAAATTTATTCCCTAAATACAATCAAGCATTTTTCCAGAGTTTGGTCTTAACTATATGAAATTCTTAACTACATTATTTAATTAAATTATATGTTATTTAAACTACATTTAAATATCAGAGGTCTTACAGCTAATTAAAAATCGCCAAAATATTAAATTTTCGCATTAAAAATTTTCTTAATTGAAAAAAACGTTACATACTCCAAAACCGCATTCGAGAACGGTTCTGCCCTGTAAATTGGAATTGAAATTGAATGAAGTGATGTATATCTACGCTAAATCCCTGATCCCCAAGCTCAAAGGTTCATGTTACTCTGTTGCAGTTAATAAACAAAAAGTGAGAGCAGAATCAGTTCAAGTTATTAGGAATGTGTCACTTTTAGTGCTATAAAATCCCACCAACTTAGAACCTTCTGTTGTACAGTCGCTTTAAAAATCGGACGCATGAATCAAAGATATTTGTGGACTATTGTCGCCCTGTTTCTGACTGCTTTGGGTATGCCCTCAGCCCGTCACACTCAAACTGCTACGGCAAAAGAAGCTACTCCAGTTTCTCAAAAATCATCAGTTAGTGATGCCGTTAAAGTAGGAGAGTTTCAAACCTCAGCAGGGAAACTTACCTCGGATGCTGTGGTGACAAACATTCATTCTCACAACATTGGAGATCGTAAGGCGGCAACCCTGTTTATCAAAGATATTCCAGTGATCACCTTTTTGAGTTCTCAGCCACTTGCGAGTGTTGATCGGAAAGTTGGTGTAATTGGAGATACTCAGGGACAACAGTCGTATACCTTGATTGCCGGTGACTCAACCGAGTTAACCAGAGTCGGGAATTTTACGAATGCGAGAAACCAAAAAAAATCGCTTCATGATGACCCGGTTCATAGAGCTGGTTTAATAGCAGCCAGTATCAACCAGCTAGTCCGAAACAGTGAGGACGCTGAAAAGATTACCGTCAGTTGGAAGGGTGAGGGCGAATCTACAGCCAATCAAGCCCAGAACAAAAATGCCTCTGTCCAACAACAGCCAAGCGAGCGGTATACAATTAAAATTAATGACCAAGAATTGCTAGAAATCAATGAAAAAACCATTCTAGCCGGTACTACCAAAAATCTGGCAGAAGATGCATTGCAAGCAACCAATCGCTTGCGGAGACTGATTGGTAATGCATCTCCCGTCAATGAAATTCTTAATCTACCAGAACCCGCCAGAATTTCTCTGCCACCGCAGGGACAGCAAATCGTCGGCAATATACGACTCAGTTTCCGAGGACTCGCTTCTTTTTACGGTCGCGGTTTCGCTGGTAGACCCACTGCAACTGGGGAAAGATTTAATCCCGAAGGCATGACTGCCGCCCATCGTAGCTTACCTTTTGGGACGCGAGTCCGTGTCACCAACACTCGTAATGGTCGTTCAGTTGTGGTACGAATCAATGACCGCGGTCCATTCATTCGGGGTCGAGTCATCGATGTGTCTACTGGTGCTGCTCGTAACTTAGGAATGATTAATAGTGGTGTTGCACCAGTCAAGGTTGAAGTTCTGGGGAGATAATTCTTCAGGATAGGACAAAGGGGACAAGGCAAATCTTCACCAACCCATTCCCCACTCCCCACTCCCTAATTCCCCTAGTTCAATACCCCTGCCCCTATTTCAGATATAAACTAACGGGGGAGAGGCTTAAAAAGAACTAGGGGAATTTTGTGCGCCTGCTGACAACAGTCGCAGCTTTACGCTGCTATTTAACTAAACGCTGTTCAGAAAATCAGCTGACAGTCCCAGAAGATTTGGGACTAGATGAAATAACTAGCTGGTACCAGACGGCTGTCGGTTTGGTACCGACGATGGGAGGATTACATCAAGGTCATTTGAGCTTGATTAAAAGAGCCAGGCAAGAAAATTCTACGGTGATTGTCAGTATTTTTGTCAATCCCCTGCAATTTGCTCCTCATGAGGATTATCAACGTTATCCCCGCACTTTAGAGTTAGATCAACAACTTTGTATGCAAGCAGGGGTAGATGCGATTTTTGCACCGACTCCGGAGGAAATGGGTGTTTCCCAGAAAAGTCTAGAAGAATCTCAAGTTACACAAGTCACGCCTCCATCTGCTATGATGTTAGGTTTGTGTGGTCGTTCTCGGCTAGGTCACTTTCAAGGTGTGGCAACGATTGTGACCAAACTTTTGAACTTGGTACAACCTGAGCGAGCCTACTTTGGACAAAAAGATGGTCAACAACTGGCTATTATTAGACAGCTGGTGGTTGATTTGAATTTGCCAGTAGAGGTTGTTGCTTGTCCAACAGTGCGGGAAGCGTCGGGTCTTGCTTTAAGTTCTCGTAACGAATATTTGACTGCACCAGAAAAAGAGCAAGCAGCAGTCTTATATCGAGGTTTACGGCAAGGATCAGCTGCATTCAAGGCAGGTGTTCGTGACAGTAGCGAGCTGATAGCTGTGGTACAGCGAGAACTAGCAAAGGTTAGTAATCTAATCGTGGAATATATTGAATTGGTGAAACCGAATACGTTAATGTCTTTAGAAACAGTTGAGGAGGAAGGAATGCTGGCGATCGCAGCTCGTCTTGGTTCGACACGTTTGATTGATAATATCATTTTGAGCGATCGTCAACCCATCATCGCCATCGATGGCCCAGCAGGGGCTGGTAAATCCACAGTGGCTCGTCAAGTCGCCACCAAGCTGAATCTAGTGTATCTAGATACAGGTGCTATGTATCGCGCTGTGACTTGGCTAGTGCTACAACAGGGTATTGCCATTGATGATCAATGTGCGATGCCTGGGGCAAGCGAAGCTATCGCTGAATTAGTCAGTCAGTGTAACATTGAACTTACCCCCAGCCATGATTTACAATCCCCAGTCAGGGTTTGGATTAATGGTACTGATGTGACTCAGGCAATTCGCACAATTGAGGTAACATCCCAAGTCTCAGCAATAGCTGCACAAAGTGCTGTGCGTCAAGCACTCGTAAAAAAACAGCAAAGCTGGGGTAAAAAAGGTGGTTTAGTCGCGGAAGGTCGAGACATTGGGACTCATGTCTTCCCCGATGCTGAAGTCAAGATTTTCTTAACCGCTTCAGTCAGTGAACGCGCCCATCGCCGTCAGCAAGACTTTAAAGAACAGGGTCAACCCGAATTAAATTTAGAGCAGCTAAAACGGGATATTGCCGAACGTGACTGGAAAGATAGCACTCGTAAAGTTTCCCCTTTACAAAAAGCAGCAGATGCAGTTGAAATACAGTCTGATGGTCTTAACGTGTCGGAAGTCACAGGGCAAATTATTCAATACTACCAACAACGCTTATCTCAGTTGTAGTGACTGTGATTTGATGTTAGTTTTTCGTTAAAGTTAATGGTGAGCAGTTATTAACTCACCATTATCAGAATTATTTCAAAATTTTAATTAATACTAGGGACTTCCAAAGAATAAAATCCTCAATTAATTTGTAGGATAATGGTGGGTTACGCTGCGCTAACCCACCCTACAATTTTTGGTTAAATTTATTGAATTAGCTTGATTTTATCCAAAATTCAGAACGCTGCTGCTTTATTTGGCAAAAATTCGGGCTTTTAAGCAAATACTTTTTCTAGGTCACAGAGTATCGATGAAGTTCAAAACGTAAAACTACAGTCTCACATGAGTTTCAGCAATAGTGGGGCAAAAAAATAGATCAAGTCGAGCTAATAACTTGGGATAGAAAATTTATTGGTTTACTAGCTTTCTAATTTAAAAATTAAAGTTCTCATTGTTTTAGCGAATAATATGTAACCTCTTTCTTCTAAAAATAAACATACTTTAGACGTATTGATATTTCTTAAAGAAGTTACCTCCAAATCTTCTACTAAAATTACTTTAGGCTTGTATTTATCCCAGTTATTGGAACTCATAACTTGATAATCTAAACCTTCAACATCAATACTCAAGAAATCAATCGTCTGTTCTGGGGGTAGATGTTTATCCAAAACTTCAGCTAGTGTCTGAGTTTGTAGTTGAGTTTCAGCAATTATGTTGTACTTACTTGTCGCAACACGTTCTTGGGATACTGGTAAAGAAAAACTATTTAGTGCTGGCTCATCAAATTTATAATAAGTTAAAACTTCCGCTTTATCAGATATAGGAATTTCCAAATTAATATCCTGGGGACGCAAAACATTAAAAATATCCATGCTGCCAGGCATGGCATCAATATTAATTCCTTTCCATCCTCTTAAGTAGAAATAATATGTATTAGAGAATCTTTGGGGATGATGCGCTCCTACATCAACATAAAAACCTTTTGCTTTACCGTTACCTTTACTGTTAAAGAACTCTGCTACAACCATATCTTCCCCATCTTGTGACCAGGAGATTTTGTGGAAAGCATATTTATTATTAGGATATACGGTAGAGTAGCCCATAGCTACTTTTATAGCCTGTTTAATTCTCAAAATAAATATTCTTATTTTAGGATGCATATAGTTTTATCTAAAGTTTTGTAAAGTAAATGCAACCTTGGAGGAACATCCAGAACTACAGTCAAAAAGCATTGAAAATATGATTACGTCTGTGAGTAAGTAAGCTGGTAGCCGGAGCGATTATACCATGTTTTGGCTAATTATCACACATAATGGTCTTGGTGAACTAAAAGGTGCGATCGCCAATGTGATTAACGATAATTTTGGTAATTTGGCAACAATTAAACAGCTTTTTAACGATTTAGCGCCAAACAATTTGGGAGTGGTTGGGTTTGCTTAGTTCGCACTCGTGAAAACAAATTGCCATCACTAGTACACCTAAGCAAGGTACTTCCATGACATCCGGGAGTTTCCCCATTATGGGTAATCATGTCCTGGGAATAAGCCTAAATACAAGAGTATTGTGTCTGAATCCTCACTTTGGTAGTAGAATAACGATGTTAAGTTTTCTATCCTTTTATAGGTAGATAGAAAACTGACACATATAAAACCTGTCGTTTCCTAAGCTGCTACAACAGTTTTAAACCGGAAAACAGTAAAGAGAGGATTTCACAAAATGGCATTTAAACAGCCCCCCTTACCATTCGACTTTAACGCTCTAGAGCCGTATGGCATGAAAGGCGAAACCTTCGAGTATCACTATGGCAAACATCATGCAGCCTATGTGACTAACTTAAACAAGCTGACTGATGGTACAGAACTGGCTGACAAGTCTCTGGAAGAAGTCATCCAAATTGCCTTTAAAGACTCCTCGAAAGCGGGAATCTTTAATAATGCGGCTCAAGTTTGGAATCACAGCTTTTTCTGGGATTGCTTGAAGCCCGCAGGTGGCGGCGCACCCACAGGCGACTTAGCAGCCAAGATTAATCAGGATTTTGGTAGCTTTGACAAATTCAAAGAAGAATTTTCTAACGCGGCTGCAACTCAATTCGGCAGTGGTTGGGCTTGGTTAATTGATGATGGTGGGACTCTGAAGGTGATGAAGACACCAAATGCAGAGAACCCCTTAGCTCATGGCAAAAAGGCACTCTTAACCTTGGATGTATGGGAACACGCCTACTACATCGACCATAGAAATGCTCGTCCAGCTTTCATCAAGAATTTCTTAGAGCAGTTAGTAAATTGGGAATTTGCGGCTGAAAATTACGCTAAAGCCTGTTAATCTGTCAGTCTTGTACTGACCTCGATGTTGGCTGATTCCAGATAATAAAGCAGTCAAAATCAGTTAATTGACGAATACTGCGAGCAGTCACGACTAGTATCGTGGCTGTTTTTGCTTGGTGAAGCGAATTGCACAACTCTCAACGGTCTCATGTATCTTAAAGAGTAGTGAGTGAAAAAATATGGATAGCAAAGAACTAGCACAATATCTGGAATCAACAAATAGCATTACCAAACCTTGGCTATTGGTACAGTTGCGGATCAAGAAATTACAAGAACGCCAAGCTAGTATTTCCGAAGATACTTACGCCAATGAGTTGGCAGACATCCACGAAGATTTGATGCATTTGGGTGAATGGTGGCGTGGCATGGAAGAGGAAGTATTTTGATCTCCTAACATGGGATGATAGCCTAAGTTGGTAACGAATTGATAGCGGTGCAGTCAGGAATGGATTATCGGGATGCTGGGGTTGATGTTGAGGCAGGTAGAGCCTTTGTAGACCAAATTCGTAATTTAGTTCACAGTACTTTTAGACCGGAAGTAATTGGTGGATTAGGTGGTTTTGGTGGTTGCTTCCAATTACCAGGTGGTTTTAAAGAACCAGTGTTGGTTTCCGGGACGGATGGTGTGGGGACAAAGCTGAAAATTGCCCAAATTCTCAACCGCCATGATACCGTTGGGGTTGATTTAGTGGCGATGTGTGTGAATGATGTGTTGACATCAGGTGCGGAACCACTGTTTTTTTTAGATTATGTCGCTACAGGTAAGTTAGAGCCAGAACAACTGACTCAAGTGGTAGCGGGTATAGCTTCTGGGTGTAGACTGGCGGGTTGCGCTTTATTGGGAGGAGAAACCGCAGAAATGCCTGGTTTTTACCAAGTGGGTGAGTATGATTTGGCTGGTTTTTGTGTGGGAATTGTGGAAAAAAGCCAGATGTTGGATACTTCCCAGGTACAAATTGGGGATATAGCGATCGCACTTCCTAGTACTGGTGTACACAGCAATGGCTTGAGTTTAGTCCGGAAAATTGTCAGTTCCAATTCTTTGGCTTGGGATGAACGCCCAGCATTATTAGGTGGTGAAACGATCGCAGAAGCTTTCCTCAAACCTACACAAATTTATGTCAAACCTGTTCTAGCATCTCGTCAAGCTGATTTAGAAATTCATGGTATGGCTCATATTACAGGTGGTGGGTTACCAGAGAATTTACCCAGATGCTTAGGTAAAAATCAAAGCATTCAAATTCATGCCCACAGTTGGACGATTCCGCCTATATTTCAATGGCTAGCGGCAGTCGGCTCGGTCAGTGCCGAGGCTATGTACAATACTTTCAATATGGGAATTGGTTTTGTGCTGTTAGTACCACCTCATCAAGTAGAACAGACAATCACCTTTTTTAAATCACAGGATATTTCCGCTTTGGCAATTGGTGAAGTGATTACAGGTTCTGGTACATTGACAGGTTTACCTCAAAATTTTCTCAGTGCTTAAATAATTCCGAAAAAAATTTTTACCCGCTTTATATAAGCAATTGGAAATACTCATGACCATCAGCATTGAGATTTGCTAAGGTAGTCTTAACATATTGAAAAAATTGGCTAGCTAATAAGGCTGAAAAAATAACTACTGACTTGAAGTGCTGGAGTTGTTTTTACATCTAAGTGTTGGTGTATGGGAAATCAGGTATTTTCATTTATAAAAAAGTTATGGTTGTAAATTTTGCTCGGACATCTACGAAGGCAGATATTTTAAGGCAAGTCTTCCAGAGGGTTGATGCCCAAAGCTGTCCCAAGTTATTCAATTTTCATCTGCATACTGTCCACTCAGATGGCAAGTTGCAACCAAGTACATTGATGGAACAGGCGATCGCCATTGGGCTACAAGGATTGGCGATTACAGATCACCATAGTATCGGCGGGTATCAAGCAGCACAATATTGGTTAGACAACTGGAAGCGGAAAAATGGCAATGAAAATACTCCTTACCTATGGAGTGGTGTAGAAATTAATGCCAATCTTCTGGATGTTGAAGTCCACATTTTGGCTTACGCCTTTGAGCCAGAACATCCTAGTATAAAACCCTATTTGCAAAGTAAACCTACCACAGGTAAACAATATCAAGCAAATAACGTCATTGCTGGCATACAGCAAGCCGGGGGATTGGCAGTTTTAGCTCATCCAGCTCGTTACAAGCGATCGCATTTTGACTTAATTCCGGCGGCGGCGGAACGGGGAATTGACGGTGTGGAAGCGTTCTACGCTTACAAAAACCCCAAACCTTGGAAACCAAGTGCTTTGGAAACACAACAAGTACAACAGTTAGCTGATGAATATCAGCTCTTCAATACCTGTGGTACTGATACCCACGGTTTAAGTCTGCTACAACGCTTGTAATCGAGCGAATTTAAATAGACCTGTGACCGAACCCTTGTAGAGACATTGCATGGAAAGTCTCTACATTGTTTTTCACCAGATAATGTTCACAGAACTACCCACCAGCAACGCTCTACTAATTCCCCATCCTGATAAACTTGTTTAGCAAAACACTTTTTATACTCTAAAACGATGGCAGCATCTACTAATTTCGACTTTGAAGACGATAAATTTAACGCCCCTCCTTCTCAAATCATCCCCTGGTGTCAGATGATTAATCCTCGGTATGGCACAGACGGCATCCAGCCCCACGGATTGGCGATTAAATTGGATAATGCTAGTGCTGTAGGCTTTCAGCCGGATGAAAATTGGGAACAGCTAGAGCATGAATTTAGCTCTGGAGTGGAAACTGTTTTTATTAGCAATACTCCAAAGTTAGTTATAGTCCGCCGGGGGCCTTTATCTGTGAAAGACCGGGAAAGTGGGAACAAACTTGGTACTCTTAAAGAAAATTATGATGCTTTTTTAGCAGATAAGCTTAAATTTAAAACCTTTACTCGCCACCTAATTTACTTAGTAGGCGAAAATAAAAAGTTTCTCCATGATTCTCCATTACAATTAACTTTGAGCGGTGCAGCGGGAGCTAGTTTCAGCAAAACTTACTGCGAATTTCAACAAGGCAGAGTCATCAGTGGATTTGTCGCTGAACTAGAAAGAGCTTATGCTGTATACCGCCAGCAACCTGTTTCACCAAAAGGCCCGTTATTTCACGCACATGGAATTTTCTGCCCGATCATTGAGTGTGAAGAAAGAGGAATTGAACCAAATACTGTGATGGTAGCTTCAACGGTGGACTACAAGCATCCCACTGTCGGCACATTAACCGAGTACCTAATTGCTTCAGATTCGGTTGAGTCTACAATGATCTGCAAGACTTTTGAAGAACACAAAGAGTTTGGTAAGGAATCTATCAAAATAGAAGCTCCCAAAATGGCCGCAGTTGGCGTTTCTAGTTCTTATATTTACGCTGATGAAGATGATTATCCCCCGTATTAGGTGGGAGTAGGGAGTAGGGAGTAGGGAGTAGGGGGAGTTAAGAGGCAGGGGAGCGGGGAGCAGGGAGCAAGGGGGAGTAAGAAATTACTTTAAACTTCCGCTTACTTCACAACCATTCCTCTTCTCCCCTGCACCCTGCCCCCTGCCCCCGTTCCTCTTCTCC
>NZ_CAWQOY010000141.1:0-35780 GCF_963896525.1 Nodularia sp. LEGE 04288 | reverse complement strand
GCAGCTCATCTACCATCCTCCGGAGAAAATGCTGAGAAATTTTTCAAGGCACAAAAAAATCCCCCAACAAGTGTTAGCCAGTCAGGGGAGTTAGTTATCAGGGTGCATCTACTAATTTAATCTTCGCAGCTCATTTACCATCCTCCGGAGAAAATGCTGAGAAATTTTTCAAGGCACAAAAAAATCCCCCAACAAGTGTTAGCCAGTCAGGGGAGTTAGTTATCAGGGTGCATCTACTAATTTAATCTTCGCAGCTCATCTACCATCCTCCGGAGAAAATGCTGAGAAATTTTTCAAGGCACAAAAAAATCCCCCAACAAGTGTTAGCCAGTCAGGGGAGTTAGTTATCAGGGTGCATCTACTAATTTAATCTTCGCGGCACATCTACTATCCTCCGGAGAAATTTATCATGATTATGGTTACTGTTTACCAAGCATAAAAATACCCCAACAGGTCTTAGCCAGCTAGGGGAGTTAATTATCAGGGTGCAATCTTCCAGAGTTAAGCCTCATTCTCCGGTTATTACCTGCTTGAGATACCTCCTCGTCCTCAAGTCCGAGGATTCCTTGACGCTTCATCGGGTCGATGCTCCCAAGGTAGTCTTACCATCCCTCCACGTCGGTGTCAAAATCAAAAAAACCCTCAGTAGACATTAGCCGACTAAGGGAGTTGAAGATCAAGGTGCATCTACCAATAAAATTTTCTAGCCAGGTGCCAGCTAATCCGGATAAACTTATAGCCGAGGCAGCAAAACAACTTGGTTCAGAAACATTCAGTAGCAGGATGCATCTAAGGTATCAGAAGGAGCGAAAAATCGAATTGAAACTTTCGCGTTTCAAACTAGATTTAGGAGGCGAACAGAAAAAGTTGTGACCCAGGAATTTCACATTTCCGTAACCCCAGTAGGGCAGAATGACTACTTGGTGCGGACGGAACAAGTCGCGCCTGGGGTGCCATTGGCAGAAGAACTGGTAACTTGGCCTGTAGCTGAGTGGTTGGCATCTGCTGGACATTTAATGAATGATCCACTGAAATCAGTGTTGCAGGGAGAAGCCATTGCCAGAAACTCTGTGAATCTGGTGGCATTGGGACAGCAATTTTATAATGCACTGTTTCAAGGCACTCTCAGAGACAGTTGGATTACTGCTCAAGGTATTGCCCAGAATCACCAACAAATACTGCGTCTACGTTTGGGGCTAAAAGATATCAGGTTAGCACGTCTGCCGTGGGAAGTGATGCACGCAGGCGATCGCCCTTTGGCTACTGGCCCTTATATTGCTTTCTCTCGCTACCAAAGCGGAATGATGGCAACATCTCGTGTGCCATCCCGAAACAGACCAGCACTACCAGAAACTGGTGGAGTGAAAGTCTTGATGGTGCTGGCTTCCCCTCCTGATCAAGTTCGCCTAGATTTGCTCAAACAAGAAGCTATTCACCTCCAAGCGGAACTTCACCGTCAAACGGCACGAACTGATGAAAGTGGTAATAATTTTCCAGATATTGAACTGACCCTGCTAGACCAACCAGGGCGCGAAGAATTAACCCAAGCTTTAGAACAAGGAAGATACCAAGTTCTCCACTACTCTGGTCATAGTAACTTAGGTCCGAACGGTGGACAAATTTATCTTGTCAGTAGAAGAACTGGCTTAACCGAAACTCTTAGTGGTGATGATTTAGCAGGCTTGCTGGTTAACAATAATATTCAAATGGCTGTGTTTAATTCCTGTTGGGGAGCATACACTGCTACATCTGATCCCGTTGGGGATATGACGGGTGAACGTAATTTGACAGAAAGCCTGGTGAGGCAGGGCATTAGGGGCGTTTTGGCAATGTCCGAACGAATTCCCGATGAAGTAGCGCTAACGTTGACACAATTGTTTTACCGCAACCTCAGCCAGGGATATCCTGTTGATTTGTGTGTCAGTCGGGTACGTCAGGGATTAATTTCGGCTTATGGTTCTCACCAGAGTTACTGGGCGTTACCGATTTTATATCTCCAACAAGATTTTGACGGTCTTTTGTGTCCAGAAATATCTTTAAGTGCTGACTCACTCAACGGTTATAGTCATCATCGGCCTTTGAAGGTAAATCCCACTGCGATGTATTTTGCCACGGCAGATGATGCCGATATAGCTTTACCGATTGATGAGATGATTCCTTCTGGCTTAGGTCATGATTCTTCAGGGCTAGATTGGCTAGGTGAAGAGACCTGGGGCGATTTAGTGGATGAAATTGAGTCTGATGATGATCCTCACTATGCAGAAGATTCGGCTTTAGTTTCGGATTTGTTTCGTCAGCTAGATCAGCAAAAAGCCGCAAATGAGCAATTTTTGCTGCATCGGGGACTTGTGCAACCGATGAAAGACAACCAAGTTCCCGAAGATCCGGCTGCGGAAGATGTTGCGGCGCTGGATCAGCAAGTAGATTTATGGCGAGAAACGCCAGAAACTGTCAGTGAAGTTAGTCGAAATTTTACACAAGATAGGCAGAAACCTCCTTTAAGGGAGTCATCGCCACCAGCCCCATCCAGTCCTCGACCTCGTACTCGTTATCAACTGCGGCCTATTGTCGGTATTGTGGGCGCAAGTGCTTTAGCGATCGCCATGATTATGGGCTTGGGTTTGTGGTGGCAGAATCGACAATCATCATTTACATCTGAAATACCGCCAATTTCTACCCCGCCTCCATTCCGCGAAGGTCAGCCAGAAACCGACATCACAAAGGCGGCGACTGGAATTGTGACAGCCCAGGCTACAGACAAATTAAGTCGGGGCGATTTGCCTGGGGGGCTGGTAGCGGTGGCAGAATTGCTGAATCGTGGGGCGCTATCGGCTGCTGAAACTTCGCTGAATTTAGTTCCCCAAAATCAACTTAATGATCCATCTGTTAACTTTTTTAAGGGGAGATTAGCGTGGCAGTTTGTCCAGATTGGAGATCCAAAATACAGTATTGATGATGCCCGCCGTTATTGGGAAAGTGCTGTGAAATCTCAACCAGATTCGCTTTTGTATAACAATTCCTTGGGATTTGCCTACTATGCAGAAAATAATTTAAATCGTGCTAATAATTCTTGGTTTAAGGCTTTGGATTTAGCTCTTAAACAGCAAGATACAGATTCTACTGTCCTCGTAGCGAATAAGAGGAAATTGTCTGAGGACGCTTTAACTTCCTATGCTGGGTTAGCACTGGGGCTGTATAAATCGGCATCTAATCAATCTGCTGTTAATAAACAAAGACAATATCTTAATGAAGCAATTAAGTTGAAACAAATGGTGATCACTAATGATCCTGTGAATTTCCAGGTCAATGAATTGAGTAAAAATTGGTTGTGGACAGAAAAGGCAATTGAAAACTGGCGATCGCTCCTTCAGAAAAAAGCTGAGAATAGATGAGGGAGAGTGTCAAACAAGAGGCAGGGGAGCAGGGAGCAGAGGAGATGAGGAAAGGCAGCGGGGTTAGGCACTGCCTCTTTGGTTACATCCTCAATTTATGGTTATGAGGCCGATAGCTCGCGTGGTGTAGCCATAGACTGCAATTTGTCAAGTTGCGCCAGAACTTCTGTACTGTGGACTGATGGGTTGACCTTCAGAAAAGTCTCACGCAAAATTCCTTGGGGATCAATGATAAAGCTATGGCGCATCGATACCACACCAATCCAAGAACCATAAGCTTTGCTGACTGCGCCAGTGGTATCCGCTAATAGAGGAAATTTTAGCCCCTCTGAATCACAAAATTCGGCGTGGGAATCAATATCATCAGCACTAACACCAATAATCTGAACGTTTTTTTCGATGTATTTGGGTAAGTCTTGCTGAAAACGACGAGCTTCAATGGTGCAACCAGAAGTAAAATCTTTGGGGTAAAAATAGAGAACTACCCACTTACCGCGCCAGTCAGAGAGGGAAATTGTGCCATCACCTGTGTTGGTTGGCAAAGTAAACTCTGGTGCTGGCTGATTGATTGCGGGAAGTTTACCACCCATAGCATCAGCAGCTGGGGTCAGATGCAACCAACTGATGACGGCAAAACAACTGACAAGTAATATATTTAAAAAATTGCGTCGAGAAATCATGGTGCAGACCAAAATGACAACTTTACACAAGTTTACAATTCTTGGTTACCTTGTTCTCCTTCCAAGTCAGATTCGGGAGTAATATCTGTACTTTCTATATATTGGCTATCCAAAAGAAAATTTCCTTTTGTAAAGTGTATCCCCCAATATCCTCCAGGACGGCGATCAAGGACTGTACCCTCTTCGCCGATGCGAATCACATCCGGGGGGCGTAGCATGGGCATGGGGTCTGCGGTTTTAACGTAGGGCGGTAGTGCGACAACTTTGACTTTACTACCAATGGCAAATTCTTGAGACATCTTAATCAAGCTAGGAGTTTTAATTAACTCATAACTCATAATTCCTAGTTTTTACCAGGTATTGACCTAATTTATGATTTGCTGTGTGGGAAATGGGAAAGGGAAAGGGATGGCATGATTACCCCTTTCCTCATCTTCTGCAAGAAGTCTGTTAAATATCAAAAATATTGGGCAAATTAGTGAAGAAGTCTGTGATCTGGGTAATGAGATGGGCAACTTTGCCCACCCCAGACTTTTTCAGTTGAAGGGGAATGGGTAGAGGTTATTGAGAATTGCGTTGCTGACCACGCGAGCGCATATTTTGGCGCATTTCCTGCATTTGTTGACGCTGTTCAGGGGTCAGGACTGCTTGCATCTGTTGTTGAGATGATTCCTTGATTTGGCGCATTTGAGTTTTCTGTTGTTCAGTCAGATTTAAGTTAGCCCAACCCTTTTTTCCTTGTCCTTGTTGCCCTTGTTGACCTGCTTGCTTTGCAGCTGCCAATGTTGCTTTTTGTTCTGGGGTGAGAATTGCCTCAATTTGGGCGCGAGTATTGCTTTTAATCGTCTGCATTTGAGCTTTTTGGGCTTCTGTTAAATTCAAGCGTTGCCAAGGACCACCTTTTTTAGCAGTTTGTGCCATTTGTAGAGGTGAAGAGGATCTCATTTGTGCTTGAACAGCAAAGGGTAATGCAGTTACAGTTAAGGCAATTGCTCCAGCTAGCACTGATAATGGCTTGAGTTTCATGGATTACTTGGTGATGTTTCTTGTTTTGGATGTCACCATCATAAAAAATCCCTAATCACAATGACATGAGGATAAAGTCATGATTACACCCATGACTAAAGTCATGACCAGTCATGCAGAATGTGACTGGTAATTCTCTATAAACTAGAGTGAACATATAAATTATTTACACCTGAATTATCAAAATTTTATATCCTATGAGTCGCCCTATTCAAATTAACAATCATCCTTTTCGGTTTTTGCTGTATTTGGAATGGGTCTTACTGGCGATCGCTGTTTTGACAGCTGCACTACCATCGCCTTCTCCTCGATTTAGCGCTAGATTCCCCGAACTGACTATTTGTAGTCTAATTATTTTTGGGATCATGGGTTTACGATTACCCACGAGTAACTATTTAAGTAAATTAATCTATACAGGATGCGAAATTTTCTTGATTGTCACCACTGGATTTTTTGGGGGGCGCATTGCGAGACTTTTTCCTTTTCTCTACATAATTTTAGTAACTCGTAGTTGCCTAATTTTTCAATTACCTGGGAGATTGTTAGTTACAGGTATATCGTTTAGTTTATTTTTGCTCACACTCAGATATCGCTTATTTAAATCGCCTCTCTCATTACCGCCTCATGCACAAGAACGCTTTCGGTTTTTTCCCCTCAGCTTGGCACTGATATTCGGCTTAAGTTTAATTTTTATCTTACTGTTAATGAATACTGTGATATCTGAACGGCAAAGTCGAGAAAAATTAGCTATTGCTAATGCCAAACTACGTCAATATGCCTTGAGAATTGAAAATCAGGCTACTCTAGAAGAACGTAATCGGATTGCTAGAGAAATACATGATTCTTTAGGACATTCTTTAACAGCTTTAAATTTGCAATTAGAAACAGCTTTAAAATTATGGCAATCGAACCCGGCTAAAGCTCAAATATTTTTAGCTAGAGCTAAAGAACTTGGTTCTAAATCCCTAAATGATGTTCGTGAGTCTGTTTCTACTATGCGTTATAATCCTTTGCAAGGCCAAAGTCTAGAACAGGCGATCGCTATTCTTTTAGAAGATTTTCAACGTTCCCATAATATTTCCGCAATTTGCCTGATTAATCTAGAATATGCTCTCGCATCTGAGATTATTATCTCTATTTACCGGATTATCCAAGAATCCTTGACAAATATTTCTAAATATGCTGAAGCATCAGAAGTAAAACTAGAAATTACCACAATTAAAGGGCGTTTCTGCTTGATAATTGAAGATAATGGCAAAGGTTTTGATCTGATGCAAAATACTACTGGTTTTGGACTGCAAAGTATGCGCGATCGCACCTTAGCACTAGGAGGCGAATTTCAGATTAATAGTCAGCCTGGTTCTGGTTGCCAAATTATAGTTTATATTCCCTTATTGAGCTTGACAAGATGATTAAAGTTTTACTGGTAGATGACCAAAACTTAATTCGTCAAGGATTAAAAGCATTATTAGAACTAGAACCAGATTTAGAGATTGTCGGTGAAGCCGAAAATGGCGAACAGGCGATTAAATTGAGTCAACAGCTACAACCTGATGTGATTCTCATGGATATCAGAATGCCGATCATGGATGGTGTTGCAGCTACACGAGAAATTCAAACACGTTGTCCAGAAATTAAAATTCTAGTTTTGACAACTTTTGATGATGATGAATATGTCAAAGCGGCCTTACAAAATGGCGCAATGGGTTATTTGCTCAAAGATACACCATCAGAGGAGTTAGCTGTGGCTATTCGTGCAGTTTATAAGGGATATGCACACTTAGGCCCTGGAATAGTCAAAAAACTTGTCACTCAGTTTTCCACGGTTACAGCCACCCAGTCACCGCCAGTACCACCAAGCATGGCTGAACTGACTCCCAGGGAAAAAGAGGTTTTGCGGTTAATTGCGATCGGTGCTAATAACCGAGAAATTGCCCAGCAACTTTATATATCTGAGGGGACTGTGAAAAATCATGTCACCAATATTTTAAATCGGTTAAATTTGCGCGATCGCACCCAAGCAGCTATTATAGCCAACACATTTTTAGATTATTTAGAGCAAAATAGCTAAAAAAATCCCCAAATATTTGCTCGTGAGCCAACAATTAGAGAACTTAACTTTTCTTAATTAAACATGAGTAACTACTCACAAAAAATTAAATATAACTGCCTTTAAGATAATAGCATACTCACATTTTTTTGGTGTTATCAGCAGAGAATTGCTGCTCATTCATCGCTATCCATAGAATATACTTAATGAACATTTGTAATATTTTAAATAAATACGTATTTCCTCGGTATGAATTTAATATTTACTTAAGCATAATTAAATCAGGTAGATAACTGATTTGAAAAAAGATTTATTTCACCATTTCTACTAGTTTTACGATTGTTTGAACGCAGATTTTAATGTTGAAGCACCTACACATTCTATAAGTGCAAGATGTGAACAAACAACGCATCCTGGCTTCGAGGTAAAAATCACGCAGTAGTTGAGTTTAATTCTTAGGGGTAACCGAAACATCAAGCGATAGCAGAGAATTTTCTGATGAAGAATTTGTCAGGCTACAAATTCAAATATTACTAATTTTTAAAACAACGGAGAATAAAAAAATGGCAATCAATGCGGAAAAGCTGAACATGATTTTGCAGAATTTTGTCACCGCAACAGCTGACGTTCAGGGAGCAGCACTAGTGACTCCTGACGGTCTACCTTTAGGGACAAGCTTACCCGGTGGGATGGATGAAGAAAGGGTATCAGCAATGTCAGCTTCTATGCTTTCTTTGGGCGAACGTATTGGGCTGGAGTTATCTAGAGGGAATATTGACCGCATATTTGTTGAGGGTAATAAGGGCTTTGGCATTCTCACTGGCTGTGGCGAAGAAGCTGTCTTGCTCGTCTTGGCTCGTGAAACGGCTAAACAGGGAATACTGATGTTAGAAATTAAGCGTGTTCTCTCAGAACTCAAGCTGATTTTAATGTAATTAGCGTCTGAGTCCATAAAAGCTTCCCTGCACTGTCAGAGATCAGTTTTAAGTAGTTAGACATGGTTAAATAGCCCAAAAATTCCTAGTTAGTAGTGAGTGATTCTTCGCTGAGATCCAGAATGATCAGGACTTGAGTCCTAACTACAAACTTTAATTTATTTACAACTAGCTACCGATGGCAATTCTGTGCATTTATCAGCCTATTATCCTAAGTCTTGTGAACAGGTAACTACCAAATCACAACTTTAAATGCAGTTCCCAGTGATGAATCATTCTTTGTTTGTGTACGGATTAAAAACATGGAAAATATGCGCTTGATTGTCACGGGAACTGTCGGTGCTGGTAAGACTACTTTCATCCGTTCTATCAGTGAGATTGAAGTAGTAGATACAGATGCTATAGCAACTGATGAAACAGCTTTGCTGAAGCACAAAACTACTGTTGCTTTTGACTTTGGGCGGTTACAATTTAGCCCTGATATGGCTTTGCACCTTTATGGTACACCTGGTCAGTCGCGCTTTGATTTTATGTGGGATATTTTGATTCGTAAGGCTCACGCTTATATTTTATTGGTAGCAGCACATCGACCGCGAGATTTCCGTCAGGCGCGTAAAATTATGAATTTTATGAATCAACGGGCGCAGATTCCCATGATTATTGGTCTAACCCATACTGATTCTCCCGATGCTTGGTCTGAGGAAGATGTGTTTCTAGCTCTGGGATATGAGGATGAGCATCAGCTACCCCCGATTGTGAAGGTTAACCCAATGCAAAGAGATTCTGTAGCCAATGCGGTGATTGTTTTAGTACACCATTTAATGCAAAGTTGTGTAGCTTAATTCACATTTTTAACCAGTTAAGAGAAGAAATATTATGGCTATTACTGGTAATTTTACAGATTTTTCTTTGCCGGAACTACTTCACTTTTTAGATCATGGCAAAAAGACAGGAATACTTGATATTGAGTTACTGTCTGAGAATAGTAAAATACAACATTACTATATCTGGCTACATCAAGGTCGTATAATTGCCGCAGCTGATCGGTTGGATGAAAAAGGTCTGACATTAATGATTGCTCAACGGGGCTGGATCAGCGAACGTGTTATTTCCAGAGTGACTCATATCTGTCCCACTTTCATCAACACACCTCTGGGGCTATCCTTAAAGTCCCAAGGATTGTTACAACCAGAACAACTGAAACTGCTATTTAATACCCAAGTCATCCGACAAATATCTAGCTTATTTCAAGTCGAGGATGGTTTGTTTACATTTAAACCAACCACAAATTTGCCCATAGCAGAGATGACGGGTCTGAGCATGACAGCTACTGAGGTGATACTGTTGGGCTTGCGATCGCTACGAAGCTGGAAAGCTTTCGCAGATAAATTACCAGATTCAACTTCAGGGTTATCAAGTTTGATTGCAAAACAGCCTCAGATTCCACTCAATCCCCAGGAATGGCAATTGTGGGAATTTGTCAACGGTCAAATTTCCCTACATCACATTGCTACTCATCTGAGAATATCTGTAGAAACTGTGCAGCAAATTGCCTTTCGGCTGATTGTCGTTGGTTTAGCAGAGGAACATTTTATGGTTGCTACTTCAACATCTAATTTGGCAAATTCCACTCCCCCAATTACCTTAGCAGCCGTGCAACAACCTCCCGAAAAACCAAATCTAAGTCAGTCATTTTTCAAAAGCTTAGTGAGTTTCCTCCGAGGTAAATAGTTAAACATCTAGGAAATTCAATACCTGTAATTGCGCCAGTACCAAAACCTGCTCAAAAACCAGCGGTTAGTCAATCATTCCTCAAAAATTTAGTCGGTTTGCTACGAAGTAAAACTGCTTAATTACTATCCACAATCTTCAACTTGGGAATTAAAATTATGTCCCTATTACGTAAAGAATTAGGCGATTTTAATAGTATTGTCTGCTTTAAAGCTGCTATTATAGGGATGGAAGAAGCTTTGGGAGAAAAAGCTACAGCTATTGCCCTGACTACAGCCGGTCGTGCTAGGGGCAAAAAGTTAGCTGAAGATTTAGGTTTAACTTCAATGTCATTAGATGATGCGGCTGCTAAATTGAAGCAGGCTTTTGGTAAGGATGGAACTTGTTTATGTATAATTGAAAAAATGGTTTCTGAAGGTGAAATCATTAAAATCTATACTTCTGAAACAGTTTGTTCTGCTGGTGAATCCATGAATTCCCCCCGTAAATGCACTTTTACGCTGGGTGCAGTTTGGGGTGCTATGGAGGAAGTAATTGGTCAGCGATTCAGAGGAGTACATACTGAATCAGTCCTCAGAGGTGGTACTCATGATGTGTTTGAATTCACTCCTTTATAGGAATACCAAATTTTGAGAAAGGTTGATACTCTATCCTTTCTTTGACTATCAACAAAAGTTAATTAAATCTACACCTAAATATTTTTAAGGATTAGTTATGGCTATTGAACCTCGCGCTTTTTTGACCACAATGGAAACTCGTATTGGTCTGACTGCTGAAGATAAATCTGTAATGCAAGCAAATACAGATTGGGGAAAAGCGGTTGCTGAAGAAATGGCAAATCATTTTTATGATTTCCTCGGACGGGATGCAGAAATGAATGGCATTTTGAATGCCACTGAGGGACGAGTTCATCGCTTACACGCCACCTTTATTGACTGGTTTAATCAGATGTTTACAGGTATGGATAATTGGGGTGATGAATATGCAAAGTGTCGTTGGCATATTGGATTAATTCATGTGAAAATTGGTATTGCTCCTCAGCACGTAGTTCCCGCAATGGCAGTTGTCGTTGATAAAGTTGGTAAAAAACTCAAAGCTGATGGTAAACCAGATGAATTAAAAGATGCCTTAGCTAAAATTTGCATGATTGATTTAGCTTTTATTGAGCAAGCTTATGTAGAAGTTTCTACATCTGCTGTATTGAGAGAAACTGGCTGGTCAGAGGCTTTGTTTAGGCGTTTAGTCGCAACTGGTGCAGCGTCTTTGTAAGTTGTGGTGCTAACTGCAAGAGATACAAATTAGTTAAATAATCATCTGTCTTAGGGTATGTTAACTTAGTTAAACGTACCCTAAAAATTTAAAATCAATTAAATAATTCCAAACATTCATTCTTTAAAATACCCCGTGTTACTTTGATATTTTTAAATGATTTAGCAATCACCTCTTCACAGGAAATATCAATTTGTGATTGGTTGACTGAGATTAGGTCTTGAATTGAAGCACCATAGACAATTTCAGATATACCTGTCCACACACAAGCCGTGGCACACATGGGACAAGGTTCGCCAGTTGTATATATGCTATAACCTTCTAAAGAAGGGTTTTGAAGTTTAGCTGTTAAACTACGAATAGCGTTGATTTCGGCATGGGCTGATGGATCGCTATCTCGATTGACAGTATTATGAGCTACAGCGACAATTTCTTGATCTTTGACAATCACCGCACCATAAGGCGCATCTCCTTTTTTAGCTTCTTCTAGTGCGATCTGCATAAAATATTCTGGGTTCATCTGAATTTGGCATTTTCCAAGGATAAATGTGAGTAATATTGTATTTATTGTACTGTGATTTATGGGTAATGTATTAAATTGATGAATATGTTACTAAGCAGAGAACAAACAGAATTTTATCTCAAAGACTTGGAAACACCAACGGGTAAAGCTATAAATTTAACACTTGCCGCTTTGGTGTTACTATCATCAGGTATTTTTGTAGCAGAAACTTATAATATTCCTGATGGGATTCGCTTATATTTGGATGCTATCGATACTGCAATAGTGATAATTTTTGCTGGGGAATATGCACTGCGCCTGTGGAGTGCTGAAAATAAAATTACGTATATTTTTAGCGTTTACTCAATTATTGACTTAATCGCAATTTTACCGTTTTTTCTGAGTGCAGTTGATTTTAGATTTATTCGTCTATTGCGATGGTTTAGAATTTTAAGATTAATTCGGTTGATAGATAGAAAATTTTTATTTGGTACGATCACTACGGAAGATGGGGTGATATTTGCCCAAATTTTATTTACTTTATTTGCAATAATATTTGTTTACTCTGGTTTAATTTATCAGGTGGAACATCCCATTAATCTTGATGTTTTCGCGACTTTTTTGGATGCGTTTTATTTCTCGATTGTGACTATGACTACTGTGGGTTTTGGTGATGTGACACCTATTTCTGAATTGGGTCGCCTGCTCACAGTATTGATGATTTTAACAGGTATTGCCTTGATTCCTTGGCAAGTGGGGGATTTAATTAAGCGATTGGTGAAAACTGCTAATCAGATAGAAACAGTTTGTTCAGGTTGCGGTTTGGTTTTTCATGATCTGGATGCTGGGTTCTGTAAACGGTGTGGGACTAAGTTATCTAATAGATTAGGGAAGTCGGGTAGTTAATGTGACAATTTAAGGAGCGATCGCTATTTTTGGCAGTAAAATCTGGTACACATTCAGCGATCGCGCAATTTAAACTCTTAACAGGGGAAATTGCACCTATATTGTTCGGTTCTACCACTGTCGCTAGGACACAAAAGAATATAACCTCATAGGTAGTAGTGAAATGCCTAATTTAAGCGCTGTCAGTCGCTCTGAAATCGAGGGGTGAATACCTGTGTATCAATGGATATTACCAAGCCTGAGTGAAATTTTAGCCGAAAGTCAAGGAACTGTGGCTGAATGCTCACCAACCAAAGCAGAGCGACAGTGGTGCGTCAGTTTAGCCGCAACGGAACAACTGCTAATCAATACTTTAGGTTCAGCTTCACCTGATGTTACCCAAGGTTTAGTGTTAGCTGCACCAGCACCTCTATTTAGTCAGCCAACATTAGCTCAAAGCTTGCAAACTGTTACTTTTACGGCCAAGCCATTTAATCCCTTAGCACTGATGCCATTTCAGATGCCTACGGCGATCGCTGTAGCACATCAAGAAACGGTTCCCCACGAATCAGTGTTACCTTTACTACCAGCCGATCCCCTGGCCAGGGAAAGGTTTTGTTTGGTTTTTACAGACAAATTTAGATTAGTCCTGATTTTAAAAGAAGACAAAAACGGTGATAAAGCATTTTCATTTTCTTTTGATCCAGAGGTAGTTTATAGAAGTTGGCGATCGCTCGGTGCTAGAGTCATGCTGACTAATCCCGAATTTTTTGCTGAACTGGATACATTAGTCCAAAAGTATTCTCCAGTCGCACCAGATTACCGCACCGTAGTTCAGTTTAGCCAGTTGTTACTTCAGGGATTGACAGAGCCAGAAGCACATAAGGAAGTATTAGAAACTACTGGAGACTGCGGACATAAAACTGAGCCTAAAACCCAAATACCAGTCCCCGATGTCGAATTACTCCAAGCTTTTGCTCACGAAGTTCGCACACCCTTAACCACAATTCGCACTCTGACTCGCTTACTACTGAAACGGCAAGATTTACCTGCTAAAGTTACCAGTCGGCTAGAAATTATTGATCACGAGTGTACCGAGCAAATTGACCGGATGGAGTTACTGTTTAAAGCAGCAGAATTAGAAACTTGTCCCTCGGTAAAATCTCCCAATACTCAACTGACACCGATGTCTTTAGATCAGGTGTTGCGGCAGAGTGTCCCCCGTTGGCAACAAGCGGCGCAGCGGCGAAATTTGACCTTAGATGTGATTTTACCGCAGCAACTGCCCACAGTGGTCAGTAACCCCAATATGCTGGATCAAATCCTCACTGGTTTGATGGAGAATTTTACTCGTAGCTTACCCCCAGGGAGTCATATTCAAGTGCAGGTGATTCCGGCTGGTGACCAACTAAAGTTACAATTATCCCCTCAATTTCATTGCCCAGGAAGCACCCCAGCCAACGGTAGTGTCACACCACCAATTCGCAAAGCTCTTGGTCAACTGCTGATGTTTCAACCAGAAACAGGTACGATTAGTTTAAATATTGCGGCAACTAAGCATCTATTTCAGGCTATTGGCGGGAAGTTGATTGTACGCCAACGCCAACATTATGGGGAAGTGTTAACTATTTTCTTACCTTTGGAAGTTAGCAGTAAGCAAAAGTTAAGGCTTTGAAATATAGAACCTCACCCCCAACCCCTCTCCTTGGTAAGGAGAGGGGGGAATTTTTAGTTAGGATAGGGGGGAGTTTGGCTAAAATTAACTTTGGATACTGAGTTTTTCCTGTAAAGCGTCTCGTGCGTGTTCTCGGTCGTCAAAATGAATTTTTTCAGTGCCGAGAATTTGGTAATCTTCGTGACCTTTACCAGCGAGTAATACTCCATCACCGGGTTGTGCTTGTAAAATTGCTGTGCGGATAGCGATCGCGCGATCGCATATGACTGTAGGTTTAGCAGTATCAGGGATTCCCGCCAAAACATCTTGTAAAATCCGTTCCGGGTCTTCAGTCCGGGGATTGTCTGAAGTCAACACCGCGACATCAGCTAACTCAGCCGCAATTTTACCCATTTTTGGGCGCTTAGTGCGATCGCGATCGCCTCCACAGCCAAACACACAAATCATTTTTCCCGGAATAAACGGCCGTGCAGCTTTGAGCAAATTCTCCAAACTATCAGGAGTGTGGGCATAATCTACAATCACACTAATTTCTTGCTCAGGACTAATTTGTACCCGTTCCATCCGTCCAGGAACCCCAGGAAACTCAGGTATCGCCGCCGCCACAGACTGCAAATTTAGTCCTAAGTGTAAAACTGCACCCACAGCCGCCAAGAGATTTTCTAAATTGTACTGTCCAACCAGGGGAGAACGAAAAGCCACATCACCCTTTGGTGTATGCAACATTCCGCTAACTCCATTCGGCTCGTAATTTAAATTACTCATCCACAAATCAGTGCTGTGATTATTGACGCTGTAACTCCAAACACGTTCTGAACTTAAGGACGCAATTAAACGCTTACCGTAGGCATCATCAGCATTAATAATTGCCCGTCCCTTGAGATATTCAGGACTAAATAACAACGCCTTCGCTGCAAAATAATCCTCCATATCACTGTGATAGTCCAGATGGTCTTGAGTGAGATTACTAAACACCGCCACCTCAAACTCACACCCCAAAACTCGACCTTGCGCCAAAGCATGGGAACTGACTTCCATCGCCCCAAACTCACAACCAGCATTCACAGCTTCAGCTAGCTGCTGTTGTAATTCCACCGCAAAGGGCGTAGTGTGAACAGCAGTTTGTTCAAAACCCGGCCAACGAGTGTAAAGAGTTCCCATCAAAGCCGTAGATAGATGGGCTTTAGTCAGCAGAAATTCAATTAAATGAGTAGTCGTAGTTTTACCATTAGTACCAGTCACACCCACCAGCTTGAGTTTTTTTCCTGGATAACCATAAAAAGCACCCGCTAATTGGGCGCAGGCTTGAGTCATATCTGCCGCACTCACAACCACAGCCTCACCACTGGGAGGATTTTTCTGGACAGCTTCCGGTGAAACAATAGCCGCCACAGCCCCAGATGCGATCGCACTTGGCCAAAAATCCCCACCATCTACACGCGTTCCCGGCATTCCAATAAACAAATCACCCACACCGCAAGCATGAGAATTCGTCTTCAAACCCTGAATTTCCGCATCCGCCAAAGCCGGATAATCAACACCATCGACAGCAGCCAGTAATTCCCGCAATTTCATCTAGTGAACCTCGTCACACAATTCTCTTGCGATTATTCTGCATTATTTTTTCCTAATTGGATAAATATTTACCCAACATTTGCGCCAATTGCTGCACACTAGCACGAGGAGAAGGACGTGGCAAACGCTCCTCAATCAACTCTTTCTCCGTGTCCTCTGCGCCTCTGTGGTTCGATAAACAAATTACCGGCACTTCATATTGATAAGCCAAAAACCAATCTTCACGAGTCGTAATATCCCGAACTTCCAACTCAAAACTGAGATTTTGGACTTGTTCCAACTTCTCCTGTAAACCCTCACACAAATGACATCCCGGCTTGCTGTATAAAATTAAGCGCATTTTCTCAACACATTGAAAGCTTAGTTCAACTTTACCAAACTACAATTAAATCAACAGTCAGCCATGCTAATGCTATGACTCAACTTAAACAGCAACTCACCCTCCAAGAGTTCCTCACCTTACCAGAAGGGGATATCACTTATGAATTAATTGATGGCGAAGCAAAACCGAAAATTGCATCAAAAAGATTCCATTCCAGATTAATAGGTGCAATTATCCCATTTCTAACTCAATGGGCGCAAAATCGTGGCGAAGTTGGGATAAATTGGGCAGTTACCTTAAAACGTCAAGGTCGGGATTGGGTTCCTGTGCCAGACTTGCTTTATGTTTCCTACTCTCGCCTTCCAAGTGATGTAATCGAAGATGAAGCTTGTCCCATATCTCCAGACTTAGCCATTGAAATTATTTCACCAGATCAAAGCTTTGGACAAATGAGCGCCAAAGCCACAGATTACCTTGATGCTGGTGTGATGAGAGTTTGGGTTGTGGATGCCAGAGCAAAAACAGTGACAATATTTTATCCTGATACCCGACCGCAAACAAAAACTGGTGAAGATAGTTTAGAAGATTCTCTATTAGAAGGGCTGCAAATTTCACCCCAACAAATTTTTCAACAGGCGGGAATTCCTTAGCGATCGCCTGATTACCATCTAGGCAGTGTTGTAGAATACCTTTGTAAATTTTCTTTGACAATCTGAGCTTTTACCCTAAATCATTATATCCTTAGTTAACTTTATTGCCTCGCCTCAAATTTGAGTCAATGAAGTGTATAATTTATAGTAGAAATTTTAGCGCAGCGAGATTATACATTTCGCCAATTTAACTTTATATCTGAATAGGTGTAAGGCGATGATTTCTCAAGATTACGACTCAATTCATGCTGTAGACGAACTATTAAGAAAAATTAGAATCAAAGAAATTCAATTAAAACTCGCTGAATCATCTAACATGGTTTATACATCTGAAGTATTAAAGAATCAGATATTAGAATTACAGCAGCAATTATCAGAATCACAAGACCCTGAACTTCAGGCATTGATGAGTTTATTAGACGAATAAATCATCATGAACTCAAATAACATCCTAGAACAAAACATTGCCCCGTTGGCATGATATTATCTCCAACCGTCCTCATGACCCTAAAGCTGATGTGCAGAGGGGTCTGTTCATTTTTAGCTAGCCGATATTCATGCTTTATTGGTGATTTTGACCCACATCTTTATATCTCACGCAAAGGCGCAAAAGCGCAAAGGAAGAAAGACAGATATCAGCGCGTGTTCTAAATACCTGAAAACTGCTGTAACACCATATTTGTGGCATAGTGCGATCGCACATCCAGAGAAACCAGGTATAATTTTTACAACCATAAATAACAAACCCTTGGTTTTGAGTCGATGCGTCAATGTCTTAACCCTGAGTGTCTCCACCCCAACCCCGATAATTTCCAATTTTGCCAGAAGTGCGGTAGCAAGTTACTCCTACGCGAAAGGTATGCGCCGCAGTCAATTTTAGGACAAGGGGGTTTTGGTCGGACATTTCTAGCCATTGACGAAGATAAGCCATCAAAACCTTTTTGTGTAATTAAGCAGTTTCTCCCCCAAGCACAAGGGACAGACAGCATTGAAAAGGCTTCCCAGTTGTTTAGCCAAGAAGCAGAACGCTTAGAGGAGTTGGGTAAGCATCCCCAAATTCCAGAGTTAATGGCTTATTTCACCGCAGATAATCGCCAATATTTAGTCCAAGAATTTGTGAAAGGGGAAACCCTACAAGCCGAGTTAGAGCAAAATGGAGTTTTCTCAGAACAGCAGATTCGAGAATTATTAATAGAACTGTTGGATATTTTGCAGTTTGTTCACAGTCAACAAGTAATTCACCGAGATATTAAGCCAGAAAATATCATTCGTCGCAGTGCTGACAATAAATTATTTTTAGTGGATTTTGGCGCAGCTAAGGTAGTAGAGCAAAAACAGCGCACAGCTACAGGAACAATGATCGGCTCGGCGGAATATTGCGCTCCTGAGCAGTTACATGGGAAACCTAAATTTATTAGTGATTTATATAGTTTAGGGGTGACTTGTCTGCATTTATTAACTCAAATCAGTCCCTTTGATTTATATGATGTGATGGAGGGGGAATGGGTATGGCGAGATTACCTAACGGGGAATGTTGTTAGTGATGAATTAGGGAAGATTCTGGAAAAGTTGGCAAATCCCATCCCCAAGCAGCGTTATCAATCTGTTGAAGAAGTTATTCATGCTTTGAATCCTGTTCGTCAATCAGTGACACCATCATCGGCTTCTCAGGTTTCTTCTCAACCATCCTTTCAGCGCTTCCAAGAGAGAGGAACAACACGTTCAATCACACCACAACAAGTGGAACTAAAGTCAGCCGTAGGGATGGACTATAGTCACCTGCGTTACTTACTCGCTGCTGGGAAATGGAAAGAAGCGGATGAGGAAACAAAGCGGGTAATGTTAGCGGTGGCGAAAAGGGAAAAAGAAGGTTGGTTAAATGAAGAAAGTATTGATAATTTTCCCTGTGACGACCTCGGCACTATTGACCAGTTGTGGTTAAAATACAGCAATGGGCGCTTTGGTTTTTCTGTGCAGAAACGCATTTATCAAAGTTTGGGGGGAACGAGGAACTACGACCCGAAAATTTGGGAAGCCTTTGGGGACAAGGTAGGATGGAGAAAAGGCAGAATCTGGTTGGACTACAGTAATATTACTTTTGATATAGCAGCACCAGAAGCCCACCTGCCTTCACCCAGGGGGGTAGATTGGGGTGGGTTGGTTTTGGGTTGGTTTTGTGTTCTCTTCTCTCGCGTCGAGACTTGTGAACTGTAACATCTAAAGGCTTCCGCAGTGAGGATCAGCGGAAGGGTTACAGCAAAATATTAAGTTTTATTAATAGCCTAATTATCAGGAAACCTTGGAGGTTCTGGGTTTTCCGTTGCGAACCCAACTTTAATTAACCCAGTGGGAAAATGAATTAGACAACAATTTTGTTGATTGCGATCGCCTAATTATATTAATTTGTAAAGCATTATGTTAAGAAACTTAAAGACCCCACTCAGTATTGAGCAGGGCTTTATAAATGTTGTTTGCTAAAATTTATAGTTTTTATGCTTAGAACAGATTCATGATCACGATCACGCTAATGCTGGTAAACAGGATTAAAGCACCCATAATCATAGATTGACCCAATTGATTAGGCAGATTGGAATTATTCATTTTTTGTAAAATCCGTAATTTTTTATGATTCCCTTAACTTATCAGTAACCGCATAAATATACATAAAAGCGCTACAAAAATTAAAATATTGTAAAGTTTCTTAGTAAAAATAAGAGTATTTAGGTGAAAATAGCTGAAGAATCTGCCTAAGTTGTCAAAGCCGACTGTAGCCTTGATGCAATTACGGTTGACACGTATGTTAAAGCATTTCGTTTGTGGCTACTGGTGAGGAAAAGGTAGCTAATTAGTATGATCAACAAAAGTCAACTGACATTTGATAAATATGATTAAAATCCTGCATCTCTCCGACATCCACATGGGAAGCGGTTTCTCCCACGGACGCATGAATCCAGCCACAGGACTAAATACACGCTTAGAAGATTTTGTCAAGACCTTATCTCGATGTATTGACCGAGCGCTTGAAGATACTGTAGATTTAGTCATATTTGGCGGTGATGCCTTCCCAGATGCTACCCCAGCGCCATATGTGCAAGAAGCTTTCGCCAGTCAGTTTCGCCGGCTCGTGGATGCAGACATTCCCACAGTGCTATTAGTAGGGAACCACGACCAACATTCTCAAGGAGTAGGAGGAGCGAGTTTAAATATTTACCGCACCTTGGGAGTTCGGGGCTTTGTCGTCGGTGATACTTTAACAACTCACAATATCACTACCCGTAATGGCAAAGTGCAAGTAATTACCCTTCCTTGGCTCACTCGTTCGACTTTGATGACTCGTCAGGAAACCGAAAAGTCGTCTTTGGCTGAAGTCAACGAACTATTAACAGAACGTTTACAAGTGGTTTTAGAAGGCGAAATTCGCCGCCTTGACCCTGATGTCCCCACTGTGCTTTTGGCTCACTTGATGGCTGATAATGCGACTTTAGGAGCCGAGCGTTTTTTAGCCGTGGGTAAGGGTTTTACTTTACCTCTATCTTTGCTGACGCGACCTTGTTTTGATTATGTCGCATTAGGACACGTCCACCGCCACCAAAATTTGAATAAATCTAATAATCCACCGGTGATTTATCCCGGAAGTATTGAGCGGGTAGATTTTAGCGAAGAAAAAGAAGATAAAGGCTATGTGATGATAGAACTGGAGCGAGGAAGCGCTCATTGGGAATTTTGTCCTTTACCGGTGCGGACTTTCCGGACTATAGAGGTGGATATTTCTAAAACTGAAGATCCGCAAGTTGCTTTAATGAAGGCGATCGCTAAATATAATATTGAAGATGCGGTAGTGCGGCTAATTTATCAACTGCGCTCTGAACAAATGGATATAATTGATAGCGCTGCCATCCATACAGCCTTAACTCCAGCCCACAACTACACAATTCAAGCCGAATTAGTCAGCCAGTTAGCTCGCCCCAGAATCCCGGAATTGACCGCCAGTAGCAGTATTGACCCCAGGTCAGCGCTCAAAACTTACTTGAATAATCGTGAAGATTTAAAAGATATCGCCGCATCGATGTTGGAAGCAGCAGAAAAGTTACTTGCAGATGATGCGGAGATTTGGTTGGAAGGCGCAGCAGTTGATTAGTTTTTGCAAATCGCCAAATTTTCCTCAAAGCCGAACTGACCGTTTTCGCATCGCTCCTACAGCTAAAGCACCAAAGGCTAATAAACCTAAACTAGTAGAAGATTCTGGAACGGTTGAGATGATTAGTCTTGGAGTTATCCCAGGGAAATTGGCACCACCTAATGTTAAACCGCCTGGGTCTTGGGCGCGAACTGCTAAACCAACAAATGTATCACCATTGCTAACTAGATTCTGAATATAGGAAGTCACATCAAAAGTCAGAATTTCACCACCAGTCGCGTTTGATGTATCAACTGTAGTTAAAAGTGTACCTGCCTGTAAGTCAGATGCGTTGGGTTCCCCATTACCTACATACCCAAATACTCCCAGATTATTGGGTGGAACACCACCCGGAGAGCCAAGACCAAAGGTTTGTGTGCTAAATATTTGAGCTTGAAAAATAGCATTAGTAATTAATGCTAACGGTGGGATAGAGAATTGAGTCAGATTAAATTCGGCAAATTCTGCCGATTCTCCGTCTAAGCCTAAAACTACAGTATCAAAATTATTAGGAAAAAGCTCATCACCTAATCCATCGAAAGACCCTGAAAAACCACCATCTATGACTTCAAAAGTAACTGTTGGAGTCAAGGTAAAATTGGCAGCTTTTACCTGCTCACTCATCACTAAACCTAATAACAGGCTGATTCCCGCAGTTAGCGCCAGCTTTTGCATATAAATGACTAGCCAAATATTGGATAACGTCCCTAATTATACAAGATTTTCCCAAAAATAGTTAATTCTTTGGTCTGATCAAGTTATGAATGCAAATGCTATATTTACTGGTTTTAAACCAAACAATACAAATCATCACAAAAATATGGCAAAAAATACATATTCTGCTAGTTTTTAATTGCTACTGCGACTGAAAGCTAAGTTTAACTCTAAAACAGCAACTAATAATGAAATATTTACCAATTATCTATGTGCGTGGATATGCTGGCTCAGATAAAGACGTTGAGCAAGCGGTTGAAGATCCATTTTATGGATTTAATCATGGCTCTGCACATATTCGGGTGGGTGCGGAAGGAAACCCGGAACAGTTTTTTTTCGAGAGTCCACTATTGCGGCTAATCACTGATCACGGTTATCGACCTGTTTTTGACCATCATCAAAATCAGCAGTTGAGCAAAAACCCGAAATCTATTTCGATTTACCGATTTTATGATGAAACTACCGAAAGCTGGGGTTCTCAGAGAGCTATCAGACTGTCAATGGAGCAAATAGCTGAGGGTTTAAGAGAACTGATTAATGCTGTTAAATTTCAGACAGGCGCACCCAAAGTTTACTTAATTGCCCACTCGATGGGGGGTCTGGTTTGTCGCAGCCTGATCCAGAAGATTTATCCAGAGAGGAAGGAGAAGGCTATTGATCACATTGATAAGTTGATCACCTATGGTACACCTCATGGTGGCATTCATTTTGATGTGGGGGGTGGGGTAATCGAAAAAATTATCGACACACTCAAATTAAATAATATGGATGACTTTGGCCCCCGGCGGATGTATGAATATTTGACACCTAAAACACAGCAAAAACTGTTGTTACCTGATGATTTTGATGCCCAAAGCCTGAATAATGCTTTTCCAGCAGACCGGGTTTTTTCGATTATTGGGACAAATGCCCGTGATTACGAAGTAGGTGGTGGTTTGGCACAGAAGACTGTGGGCGCTCAAAGTGATGGTCTAGTTCAAATTGAGAAAGCCTATGTCAAAGAATCACATCGCGCCTATATTCATCGGACTCATAGTGGCCGTTATGGAATGGTTAACTCGGAAGAAGCTTATCAGAATCTGCAACGCTTTTTATTTGGTGATATCAAGGTTAAATTATCCCTTTGTAATGTGGCGTTAAGCGATCGCAACAATACTTTTTATCAGATGGAAGTCCGATCTGCCCTGCGTGGTCTTCCTGTTGCTATCCATGAACAAAGTATTGCTCATTATTGTCCCATTACACTAGAGTTAGCTAGGGAAAAACCCATCCCCATTTTTACAGCTTTCATGGTTCCCAGCTACTCAGCTACTGCTGATTCTACTTGCAGATATGCCATTAGATTAGCGTTGCATTCCTTTGAGAAAAAAGCGCGCAACTGGTTGTTTGGTAGCAATATCGACCAACTACCCTTGTGGTCTGACTATCTGATCGTGGATGTTACACCCATAAATGGTGTATACACGGCTAAGTATACTTGGAATTATGACAGCGAAGAACCACACATTCCCATCATCCCCAATCCCAAGGAAGATGTTTTCATCGCTGATATTCTCTTACCTGAACGAGGGAAAAAAGTTTTGGGGAATCAAGCAAGAGTTCATTTGGAAATTTCTCCTTGGAATAAGGGAAATGGGGATGGTAGTGATTAAATTGACTTTAATACTACACAAAACTCTCAGTGTGATGTTAGGCTGGGGTATTCAAATCAACATGAATTCTCTTGTGCAAATCCTCACAATATGAATAAGTTAATACCAGCAACTTTAATCGCTACAACTTTGCTATTGACATCAACTCATGCTTCCCAAGTTACACTAGCTGGAACTTGTGCTTCTAACTGTGGTCCGCGTCCCATGCAATTTACCCCTGGGAAACGCATCCGAGTTGAAATAGTCAATCGCACTCCCCGCTTAATTAAATTACAAAAACCTGCTGTCACTCATCCCATTTCTCTGGAACCGGGAGAGGAATTAATATTGGAGCATGGATACGGCGTAATACCAAATCTTTCTCTGGTTTTCTGGGATGATACGGGTTTATCGTTACAAGCTAATGTCTCCCAACCTAACTTTGAGATATTGCAGGTGGAATTACGTCCGACTGAGAGTTATCCAGGCGATCGCTCTGTGTATATCCTGAATGATGGTCGGGTAGATATATTTTAACTGGTAGCAAAAAATGTTATGAGTTATGAGTTAAGTGATAATTTTTTGGAGCAACACTCACAACTCATAATTGATGCTCAATCAAGCTTTCCCACAACCGACAACTCCTCAGAGGCGTTTACCGAATCAGCGCTGGGAATTTTATCCGCAGCAACCAGAATTTGCCCAAAATCTGGCAATGGTGACCAATGTTTCCCCGATTATTAGCCAGTTATTGCTGAATCGTGGGATCACTACACCAGAAGCCGCAGAAGCTTTTTTAAATCCAGAGTCTGTAGTCTTACCTTCACCTTTAGAAGAATTTCCCGATTTGGCTCTGAGTGTGGAGTTATTGCAAGAGGCGATCGCATCTCAAGCTAAAATTGCCATCTGTGGAGATTATGATGCCGATGGTATGACTAGCACGGCTTTGCTGTTGCGTAGTCTCCGCAGTTTAGGCGCGCAAGTCGATTACGCTATCCCTAGCCGAATGCACGATGGTTATGGGATTAATCAGCGCATTGTCGAAGAATTTCATAGTGAAGGTGTAGAACTGATTCTGACTGTAGATAATGGGATTTCGGCTTATGAACCCATCGCTAGAGCCAGAGAACTCGGTCTGAATGTCATTGTCACAGATCACCACGACATCCCCCCCAAATTACCCCCAGCTAACGCCATCCTCAATCCTAAACTGATCGCGGCATCTTCACCTTATCGGAGTGTTGCGGGTGTGGGTGTCGCCTACATTTTAGCGGTATCTCTAGCGCAACAGTTAGGAGAAATTAAAGGCTTAGTTCAGCCGATGTTAGCTTTATTTACACTGGGAACAATTGCAGACTTAGCTCCCTTAACCGGGGTAAACCGTCGCTGGGTAAAACGTGGTTTAAAGCATTTACCCAAGTCTAATCTACCAGGCATCAAGGCGTTAATTCAAGTGGCTGGCTTGCAGGCGAGGGAAGAAGGACAAGGAGAAATTACCATTTCCCCGCCATCTCCTTCTCTGGGACAGACGCAATTGATCGCCTCTCCCTCATCTCCTAAAACCTTAAAGCCTGAAGATATTGGCTTTCGCTTGGGGCCACGAATTAATGCTATCGGTCGCATTGGTGATCCTCAGACGGTGATTGAATTATTAACTACTGATGATATGGCGATCGCACTAGAACGGGCGACACAGTGTGAGTTAACAAACATTAGCCGTCAGCAAATGTGCGAGGAAATTGAACAAGAAGCGATCGCCTATGTCGAAACAGAATTTGTGTCATCTCTCCCACAAGACCGAGTATTGGTGGTTATCCAACCGAATTGGCATCACGGTGTAATTGGGATTGTCGCCTCTCGCTTGGTGGAACGCTACGGTGTGCCTGTGTTTATTGGCACTTATGAAGATGAAGGACACATTCGCGGTTCGGCTCGTGGAATACCTGAGTTTAATGTGTTTGAAGCCTTACAATATTGTCACGATTTATTAGGTAAATTTGGCGGACACAAAGCCGCAGGGGGTTTTTCTTTCCCAGCCGAGAATTTGCAGATATTGCGATCGCGTTTATCTGAATTTGCTAATCAGTGTCTAGAACTACAGCACCTGAAACCACTACTCAAAATTGATGCTGAAGCTGATCTCAATCAACTCAATCAGCCGCTTTACCAACAAATTAATGCTCTTCACCCCTGTGGTATGGAGAACCCCGATCCCTTATTCTGGACATCTCAGGTTCAAGTCATTGAGCAAAAAATTGTCGGTAAAGGTCACATTAAATTGACACTCAGCCAAACTATTAATGATCAGCAGTATAAAATTAAAGCGATCGCCTGGCGTTGGGAAGATTATTTTCCCCTACCGCCGCAAATCGATATCGCTTACAAGCTGCGAGAGAATCACTTTAATGGCAATACTACCATTGAGTTAGAATTACTCGGTGCCAGACTTCCCAATGCTCAGTTGAGTCATCAAGCCATCAATTCCCAACAGCTACCGAAATCTCATCTATTTAAACAGTCGCCAGCCAGTCCATTAAAAACGCACTTTCAGTACAAGCAGCGAAATTATACTTGTGGTATCTATCAAAACGACGTTTTAGCAGAATTAAGAATTAAAAATCCTGAAGGCAAAGTTTTAGTCATGCAACCAGGACATACAATTGGTCTACTAGGCGAAAATCGTCAAGACTCCAAAGAGATTGATATATCTCAACCACAGTATGACCACATTATCCAAGCTGCCCTTCAGGCATTATCAGCGCTAAGTCCTGAGTTGTCAGTAACCCAGCCCTAAAGGGACTGGGCTTGTAAGAGTAATCAAGCAAGCCGTACTGACCAGACCACTCGGTAAAACGAGTAGCCGTTATCGGAGTCACGACACCCTCGAATGCGAAGCTAGTTCGCTGCTCTGTCGCTTGTGATTAAACAGTTCTAAGGTCACTGGAACAGTGTTGCAAGCCTAACAAGCTCTGATAACAGGTCGAAGCTAACATTACCCCGTAAGGGAGGCTCTATTGAGCAAAACATTATGCGTACAGGGCGAAAAATTTGAAACGGTAATTGTCCCGTCGAAAGTGCAGTACAAAAGCACACCAAACAGAGTAACCCCAAGGCGATAATGATTTCAAAATACCTACGGCGATTAAAATCGTTTCTCCTTCGGAGACGCTACGCGAACGTGCCGCTTTCCTCTCAGCCATAAAGGGACTGAGTTTCCCACATCCCGTGTACTTCTATGAGTTTTTCATGTCCTCAGCACTCAGGATGTGGCGCTCCTACATATTGCCGTTGCGAAATGCCAGTACAAATATTACTACCGGGCCAGAAATGAGGATTAGTCCAACGGAAACTAGCTGGAAGATTACTTCCCAATTGAGATTGGTTAAAGCGTCAAACATTTTTCCCTTGTCCTTTTATTTTTAGAAAATACAGTAACTCAGTTGCAAAACTCGCCATCAATCATATCCGGCCGTGGGCTGTTACATTTAATTTACTTAACAAAATTATAGGAAAATCAATAAAATGGCAAATTGGCAATGTGTTAAACAATGTGGGGCTTGTTGTAATCTTGACCCCTCAGAACGTCCAGATTTAGAAGAGTATCTCTCACCCGCAGAATTGGAACAATACTTGAGTATGGTTGGCGAAGGCGGGTGGTGCATTAATTTCGACCATACCAACAGAGAATGCAGTATCTATGCAAATCGCCCCCGTTTCTGCCGTGTAGAACCAGAGACATTTCAGGATATGTATGGAATTGAGCCAGAAGAACTCGACGATTTTGCTATTGACTGCTGTCTTGAACACATAGAGGGAATTTATGGCGATCGCAGTCTGGAAATACTCCGCTTTCACAAAGCCATTGGTTTTTAAGGCATTTTCTGCAATGGGGTTGCAATTTATGACAATAATCTGAGAAAATGAGAAGAATATGAAAGCAACCTAGCAACTAGAACTACTGCCTGTGAATCTTGACTCTGTACCTGTAACTTTTTCTGTCACATCGGAGACTGAAAACCAACCAGAAATAAAAGACTGTAACGAATCTAATTTAACTGCTGCCATCATTGAGCCACTTCAGCCTGTAGTTACCGATAGTCAAAAAAAGCAGGAATCAGTAGCGGCAATTTTTGGTACTACTTTCATTACGATATTTCTGGCAGAAATTGGCGATAAGACTCAGCTATCCACCTTATTAATGAGTGCAGAATCTCATGCACCGTGGGTAGTGTTTATCGGATCTGGGGCGGCGCTGATTACCACCAGCTTGTTAGGTGTGCTTTTAGGTGGTTGGATGGCTAATCGCCTCAGTCCCAAAACCGTAGAAAAATCAGCGGGGATGATGTTATTGCTCATTTCCCTGATGTTGTTTTGGGATGTAATTCGTAATTCGTAATTCGTAATTCGTAGTTCAGAAACTCCCCACTTCCCCAAAAATATGGACTGGCATCTTTTAGGACTCAGCTTTCTCACAGTTTTTCTCTCAGAATTAGGCGACAAAAGCCAATTAGCAGCGATCGCACTTTCTGGACGTTCTCAATCTCGGAAAGCAGTATTTTTCGGTACGGCTGGGGCATTATTGCTCACCAGCCTTTTAGGAGCATTAGCCGGGGGTGCTGTGGCTGAATTATTACCTACACGCATATTAAAGGCGATCGCGGCTATCGGTTTTGCTATCCTGGCTGCACGTTTGCTGTTGTTTAACAATGAAGCCTCAGCCGATTCTGAATCATCTGACCTGACGTGAAAAAACACAAAAAAGCTCAAACATACTTAGCCTCTTTGTGTTTTTGGATGCAATTGAAGATTAGGCATATTCTAGCTAAACTTGTTCTCGCCAGCACCAGTTTAAAAGTGTTCCACCTGCCAATAGTTTGACTGCTTCTAGTACAAAATAACCACTGTGTAATAAATTCATCTGTGTTGGAATTGCAGATGCTGTGGTAAATAAGTTGAGATGAGTTCCTACAGCGCACATTTGCGGAGTCAGAAAATAGGTATCCAACAGTGTAATAGCAAGCAGCATGACCGCAAACAGGATCACCCTAAGATTCCAGCGAGATTTGGTTTGGCTCACAGCCATTACACCAGTCAATACTACAGCCGCAGACAATAATTCCATGCGATTAAAATTCCAAAAAATCACATAGCCTGCCGTAGTAAAGCTGGTTTGACTCATCATGCCAGAAAGGTAAAGGCTAGGCATAATTACCCAATCTAAAACTAGGCTAGCACTTAACCAAAAGCCCAAGGCGAAAACGATCGCTGTTTGCCAAGTTGGCCGCTTGAATTCAACTGTCGAAATAGCATTCATAAGAAAGAATAATTGCTTGCGTTCTATTTTTAGAGTCTAACTGAAAGAGTAGTTTTCACAACAGATATAAATGATCTTTTACAAATAGATTTATAACTTCAAAAAGTAATAATTGTAACTTTTTTGATGTTTTTATAAGTAATATTAAGTTTTTTTGAGAATATTTAATCCCACATTCCGCACCTATGTCAAAATCGGTAATTAATCAACCGGGATGAGTTTTTTGGAAAAGTAAACCATTTTTGGATATTGCCACCAATACTGACAATTATTGATACTACTTCCTATTGCCTCAGAAATGTTGCAATCTATTCACCGATATCTGTTATGGATTCAGAGCTATCATTTGAGTAAATTACCAAGCAGACGCTTTCCAGTTGCACTAGACAACTCCCTAACTAACAAAGCTCAAGTTCTTATCACAAAGGATTTCCTAGTATGAACTTACGTTCCAGTTGTGTTTCAGTTGTGTGGAAAGCTAGTCTATCCTTGGCAGGGTTTATTGGTTGTATCACATTTGCATCTACCCCAGCATCAGCACAAATAGTTGACACCCTAACTACCCTAGAAGCAGAACAAGGCGGTTTAACAGGTGCAATCACATTTATTACTCCTAGTGGTTATATCACCACGATTGCTGCTGAGAAAGTTTCTCCTGAGGGAACATATTTGGCAGGTATTGGTGGTGGTGGTGTGTATACAGTTACAGGCACTATACTTCATGATCCGATTACGAGAACCACTATCCCAACCATAACGCTCATTGGTGGACCAACAGTACCACTAGCAGTATTACTCCCTGGAGAAGATACTCTTGCACGTAATATTGTTAATTTACTCAGATCCGGTACACTCACACTAGACGAATACACGGCAATTATCAGGGCTTCTGTTGGTGCAGATGGTTTAGATTAGTTCTACTAATCTAGATGAAATTATTTAATTGGGACACTAATTATTGTGTCTTTTTTAATTTCTAATTAAAAATTGCAGCATTTTTCCTGGGGAACTGCTAGATTTTAAAATCGCCAACCTCCTTCCCAACTAACTTCCAAGCCATTACCACTAATCCCCAAACGGGATTCCCAAGAAATACCATTATCGGTCAGATTATGTTTAACAATTAACCCGTAAAATAAATCAGATACTCGATTTCTGATTCCTTGGTCAGTAGTTCTAAAATTTTGGAGATAAGCCCCAACAGACCAATGAGACTTAAGCTGTTGAATGCTTTCCAATGAGTAAAAAAAATTATCACTTATTTCTACAGAAGTGCTGAACTCTAAGCCTGTTTTCAGTGCCAATTTACCCTGAAAAAATCCTGATTCTTGCCAACTACGTTGATTATCAATAAATAAAATTCCGGAATTGAGCGAATAATTTAAATTCCTATCTTGACGAGAAAAATAATAGCTCAAATTCAAATAAGCAGGATTGGGAGAATTAGTTGCACTATTCCAAGAAAAACGTAAAGCTGGAATATGGTTAGTAATTGCCAAAGTTTGCCCCTCTGCATTAACTTCCAGATGGGTATTGATATAATTTAACAAACCATTAGCATAAACACCCATATTTGGCTCTGGTACACCTAAATTATTGTTGGCAATATGAAATGCCGAATCTGAATTTAAGTTAAACCAAATGCCGGAATTAATACTGTAATTCCACTTACCAAAAGAACCTGCCCATAATGCTTCTACAGTAGGTAAATATAAATAGCCAATAAAAGTTTGCAGTTGAGTATTAATTTGACCCATTTGAGACAGTTCAAGACGGTCAAAGGCAATATCAACCGAACGCACATTCATGGGTACGGCAATCATATCTACTGAATTAAAGTTTTGGACAAATTGTGGGCCATCAGGACTAATCAAATTTACCTGTACAGCCAATGAGCGATTACTAGGAATAACAGATGTTTTGTCTACAGGAATAGGTACACCCGTAAATGATAAAGGGCCAAAACGATTATCAGACAGTTGGACTTTAGAAATGTATGTATTACCTGCATTCCAAATACTATTTCCGTTAATAAACTGAATTCCCCGTTTGTGATTACCAGTACGAATTTGGAAGAGATTAGAACTTTTAGGTGTAATCAAACTCGGAAAAGTAAATGTTCCAGAAATTTGCTCTAAAGCACTGCTACGATTCCCCAACAAAAGTGTTCTGTTAAGTCGTTCGTTAATCTGTCTTCTCTCTTCTGGCGTTGCTTTCGAGTTGAGTGGTGCAAAATTCTCTTGTCGCTCTAATCGGGCTTTTGCTTCCGTTAAACTTTGTGATAACGGCTGAGGATTAATTAATTTAAAAAATCCTCCCATTAACATTCCTATAGTAGAATTAGCAGTTTGTAATTTATCTACTCTTGTTTGATTGCTGGATAAAGATAAGGAAATACCAGGATTGCTAAAAATATTAGTATAAGTTACCTTGCTTTCTGCGGCATCGTATTGTAATAAAGTCTGATTATGAGGACGGCTAAAGTCAAATTTATGCCAGTTATAACTTTCTGTTTGCTCTGAGCTACGAATAACTTGAGGTTCTCTTTGACCCAAAGAAACCCAATATAAGGAATTGAGGTAATATAACTTGCGTTCCTTTTCACTAATAAAGGGATTTACCAATATATTCAACAAATCCCAATTATCAAATTTGCCTAACTGACCAATTTTAATTCCTGGTAAAGATGTAATTTCCGGTTGAAAATCCGAATTTTCCCCATTTAAAGGATTACCCCAAGAAATACCTAATTTTTCTAAAGTTTCTTGAGAAAGTTTCGCCCCTACAAACAGACCATCTTCTAATAATGGTTGTAAATTATTAGTGGGGAATGCTTGTAAAATTAAGGGAGAATTTTCTATATCTAAATATTCAAATAAAGCTCCTCCACCCCTGGAACTGTAAGTCGAAGCATTAGATAAGTTTAGAATATTATTAATAGGTAGAGTCAGCGAATTCTCATTTGAATTATCCTGAGAAAATTTACTATTGATAATAATTGGAGATACAGCATTTCCTTCAGGATTAATAGCCTCTGCGGCAATCGATTGAATATAGAATTTTTTGAAATCAATTTCTCCTGTGAGTTCCTGAAAAATTTGAGGAATCGCCCAAACTGCTTGCTGTCCCCAGAGTCTTTGAGTTAATTGGACTGTTTGTTGTCTTTCAATTTCTGTTGATTGACCCTGGTAAGATATTCTACTCTGCCATCCCTGAGTTTCAATGACAACGCGATTATCAGGTAATATCCAGTAGAATTGTTCTTGCTCAGGAAAATGAGCAAAGTTAAATCTATTAATTATCGGTTCTTCAGCCGCAAATTTGATCGAGAAATCAGTATAGTTCTGATGAATATTGGGATTAAATGAAGATGAGAATTTTATATTGTCTGTGGGATGAACAATCCAAGGGTATCTATTAGCACTATTAGTAATGGCATTTAAAATAATTGCTTCTTGAGTTTGTCTTGGTAATAGTTGGTCGGTAGTTTCTTCGTTGGTGTCTCTAGGCTCAGATTCTAGAATTTCTGGAGAATTGAGTATTCCTGGAATTTCTATTTCGTTAAAATTAGGAAAAATCAGAATTGGATCTGGAGTTGGTGTTTGTGTAATAAATATATTTTCTGATATTTTTGGGACTAATTTTTTACTGGTCATATCTTGAGAAGATATGGAAAATTCTTGGAAATCGGCATTTTGTGGGATTTTTTCCGCAGATTTTACTGGAAATACAATAGTAAATGAAAAAAATAGAGTTAATGTAAAATTGATATAATGCTGACTAATAATGGATAGGTTCAATGTCAATATTCACCCTTATTTTTCAATTAGAAAAGATAAGCATTCACCTTTTGCTCCATATCGTAAACTAGTACGTGAAATTTACTATTCAACTAAAGATGGAATCAATTAAAGAGTGGAGAAGTTATAGTGAATATTTATAGAAATTTGAAAATAAAAGTTCGCATAGCGCACACCGCCAAAACGAGCCAGTGAGCTGCGCTGGTTACCTGACTTGTAAGAACTGGCTTGCTAAGTACACCAAGAAAAGAACGTAAAAATTTCAGGTTTGTTTAGGTGTGACCGCAGGAGTGATAAATTCTGTGAGGGCTATTTCTCTTGAAAAGTCCAAACGCCCTGATCCCATTCAAAATCTGTGGGCGGTGATTGCAACCAGTGCTGACAACGCAGGAGATGCAACATAGCAGCTTTATCTTGGTTGTCAACTCCCAAAACCTTGGCAAACTCAGCTCTAGCATAGCTAAACTGGCGATTGAGGTAATACTCGCGTCCTTTGTGATAATACTCAATTACTTGTAATTTTTCGCTATTAACAGTATCAGTACGCAAACCCACCAATTCGTAAATAGCTACTGGCTCATTTCTACCTTTGACGCGAATGTAGTCTAATTCTCTAGCCCAAATTTGGTCTTGGCAAGGTTTAAAAGTATTATCGCTGAGAATAATGTCACAACCGTATTGTTTACTAATGCTTTCTAATCGGGAACCCAGATTAACGCCATCACCAATTGCTGTAAATTCCATCCGCTTACTAGAGCCGATATTGCCACTGATCACAGTATCAGAATTGATGCCAATGCCAATTTTAATTCTGGGCTGACCAGCAACGTGGCGACGTTGATTAAATTCAATCAAGCGATGGCGCATTTCTACTGATGTTTGCACCGCCATCCAGGCGTGGTTTTCCAAAGGTAGAGGGGAACCAAATACAGCCATAATTGCATCCCCGATATATTTATCCAGAGTGCCTTTATGTTTAAATACTGCTTCTACCATTGACTCAAAATAGTCGTTGAGCATACTCACCACTTCTTCAGCTTCCAAATTTTCTGTTAAAGTGGTGTAACCGCGAATATCGGAAAATAGAATTGAAACTTCTTTGCGATCGCCACCTAATTTAGCATCATCCAATTTCAGCAATTCTTCGGCTAATTCCTGAGTCATGTAGCGGTACATCGTACTCTTGAGGCGCTTTTCATCGCTGATATCTTCCATCACCACTAGCGCCCCCCGGACTTGCTGTAAATCGCTAGCATCAGCAATTGTGTTGATCGACAAATTAATACTGTGCAGTTCTACTCCATCACTCACCAGTGTCCGATCAGGGTAATATTGCTGAGTAATCTTGATATCATTGCCTTGTAAAGCATCTTGATACCATTTACTAAAGTCACCTTCTTTAATTGCGATCGCCTCAGTAATTAATTTACCTTCTAAACGGTATTCGGGTTCTAATCCTAATAAGTATTTAGCACTTTCGTTGGCAGTAATAATTAACCCGGCTTTATCTGTAGAAATCACGCCATTAGAAAGACTACGCAAAATATCCTGTTGCATTTGTTCTTGTTGCTTGACTGTGGCAAACAACTGAGCATTTTGCAGCGCCACACCGGCTTGAATATTAAAAGCTTCCATAAACTCTTCATCGTTGCTGTCAAAACTAGCTTGGAAGCATTCAGGCGCTTTCGGCCAAATAGCCGGATTATATGCCGGAAAATCACCTGATTTCTTTTTATTGACTAATTGACTTACTCCAATCAATTGCTGATCAGCATTGAATACTGGCATACACAGTAAACTACAGGTACGATAGCCATTTTGCTGATCCATTTGTTTAGCAGTATCTGCTTCCGGATGGTCGTACAAATCAAAAGGAATATTCAGCTTTTCTCCAGATGCTGCTACCATGCCCGCAAAGCCTTTACCTATTGGGACTCTCAACTCCTTAGTAGCACCATTATCGTGAGTAATGTTAGTCCATAATTCATGGCGATCGCGATCTATGAGCCAGAGAGTACTGCGATCAGCATTCATCAGTTCCTTAGCCTCTGCCATCACCCGATTCAGGGTATCTTCTAAATCGAGGCTACTTTGACTCAGAGACTTAATCGCCTTCATTAACCCCGCTAAGGCTCTTTGTTTTTGAGTCGCTACATAAAACGAGCGTGACGACTCTAAAATCAGTCGAATTGAAGGAGCAAATTCTTGAAATAATTGTTCGTCCGCCTTGCTAAAGCCTTCAGTATCAATCCGCTCTGATATCGGATCATCAGCATGATTTGACGATTTTAATTTATTCAGTAATTGCACCACAGCCACTAATTTTCCTTGCTCATTCAATAGTGGCAAGGCTAGCATGGTGTAAGTCCGATAGCCGGTTCTTTTGTCTTGTTGTTGAGCAAATACCGAACGCGGATCTTGATAAAAATCAAAAGGAATATTGATGACTTTCTTGAAAGTGGCGACTTCGCCTGCTATACCTTTATCGGCTGGAATCCGAATTTCTAGAGAAGCTTCTCCTTCCCCCTCAGCTAAAGTTGACCAAAGTTCTTGTTTCTCTTCATCTAACAAGAATATCGTTGTTCTGTCTGCCCCTAATAATTCTCCAGTTTTAAAGGTAATCGAATGCAACATTTCTTGGAGAATTTTTTCAAACCCTTGAGAATCTAACATTGATAGGGTTTGATGAACAATCTGTAATTTTTGCTCGACTTCTGCAACAACTTGTTTAAATGTATCCTGAGTCAAGGGAGCAAGAAAGCTGGAAAAAGTTTCGTTCTTTCTAGCCAACTTACCTACACCAGTAGAATTTGGTTGCAAGTAGTAATCTTCTTGGTTACTAATACCAATAATTAAATCTGCGCTCTCCCCAAAACTACTTTCATGGACTGACATAAATAATTTTTGATATAGAATAAAATTTAGATTTTAGGAATAATCAACATCACCGATAGTGCCTAACTGTTCAGGCCTGACTCAAATCTGGCACCAACCTGGCTCACCGCACTGCCTTGGTTAAACAAACAAAATCCGCAGGTACGGACGATGGAAGCCAAGTCAAGGGTTTTGTCGCCTGAGTTGACAGGCTTTGTTCGGGTAGCCGCAATTCTCATCATTAGGTGCAAGATATAAGATTGCTTACTTGTCATGACGATACTCTTAGATATAGAGTTCCCCAAACTCCGGTTAAGTTAACACTTCTACATAACCCTACCCTTAATCCCTCCTCTCTGGCAACTATTGATGATTTACTTCATAAACTGTGGCTGGAAAAAACTCAGAGATTCACCCTACAAACCGCAGAAATGGATTTTCGACTTCAATTAAGTAAATTTACTACTATTGAAGGATGGCGGGTATGATATGGCAATCGCGAAGGAGGTTAAGACATAAACGGATAATCAAACTTAGACACCAAAAGGGTTTTTACCCACTCCCCACTCCCTACTCCC
>NZ_CAWQOY010000140.1:0-36810 GCF_963896525.1 Nodularia sp. LEGE 04288 | reverse complement strand
GGCAGGGGGGCAGGGAGCAGGGAGCAGGGGGGAAAGATTATGAATTCCCAATGACCAATGACTAATGACTAATGACTAATGACTAATGACTAATGACTAATGACAAGACGCTGGTATGCATTATCTATGACACGTTTACCTCTGAGGAAACCTGTGTTAGCACCGGGACAAATGTACTGGAGTGTTTCTGGTGTAAAACGTTCTAGTATTAATTGAAGACTTTTAATTTGTCTAGGCCAGTGAAAGGTTTTGGCTGTGCGAATTGGTACTGGTTCGCCTTGCTGGTGGGGAAGCAAATGGCGACCAGAAAATAGCACACCTCCCAAATCACTGTAGTAAAGGCAAGATGAACCGGGAGAATGTCCAGGTGTCCAAATTACTTCTGCTGTGGAATTGAGTGTGAACTCCTGGGTAAAACTGGTGACAGTTAATCCAGGTAATAAATAAGCTTCTTGCTCTTGAATCAGCACTTCACAGCCAAAGGTTTGCTGAATTTCTGCTGTTTTACCAATAGCATCTCGATGAGTGAGAAATAACCACCGCACGCCGCCATGCGATCGCAAAAAATCTTGATTTGTTGGATCGCTCGCAGGAGAATCTATCAGGATATTGCCTTCCTTTCCTACAATAAGATAAGAGGTTCCCCCTAATGTGTCCCGATTTGGTGGAAAAGCAAAGACGTTATCTAGCACCGGACGTGGTTGCTTGGCTGTCTGACTTGGCTGTTGAGGTAAGGGGCGCATGAGCAAAAACCGAAACTGAGGAGTGGTAAAAATTGGATGAGGGAGCTGAACTTCTGAAGCATTAACACTTGAGAAATCATCAGTTCTGTGAACAGTTATCGACAAATTGGGGTTTAGAGTCGGTTTGGTAGTGAAGGCTGTGGTGCCGACACACTAGTACAGCACGACGTAAATAGCAGCTCATTGTATAAGCTTTTTGACTTTTGACTTCCGCCCTGCGGTGCTAGTGAAACATTTTTTCCAAATTACTAAAGATGACATGACATTTTGGTTTCTCCTCCTACTGGGACTAGCTACTTATCTAATAGTGCAGCGCAGCGTCGCTCATATCACCCGAACGCCAGTTTGGTTGTTGTGGCTGGTGTTAATGACTCCAGCTTTGATATTGAACGGATGGACACTGATGTACGGGACACAACAACCTCCGCCACCAGCAGTGGTGATTTGGCCATCAATTATCTGCCTTCTGTTATACTGGCTGTTGTTTCAATGGGGTCGGAGAACGCCAAGAGATACGCAAACTGAACCCCAGGCTATTGAATCACAATCGGCTATCCATCCTACCGCAGAACCAGTACCAGTGCGTCCCATTGAACCAACGGAAGAAACCCAACTGAGAAATTGTTTTCCCTGGTCTGTGTACTACATCCACAACATTGAGTACAGACCCCAGGCTGTGATTTGTCGGGGTCAGATCAGAACCACACCGACTCAGGCTTATCAGCAAATTAAGGCCAATATTGAAGCGGAATTTGGCGATCGCTTTCTCCTGATTTTTCAAGAAGGTTTCAATGGTAAACCTTTCTTTGTACTTGTGCCGAATACTCAAGCCGCTAAAAATAACAGCAGCAAGCCAGAACGGATCACACGTCCAGCATTAGCTTTATTTTTGGTATTAGCTACTTTGGCTACTACTACTTGGGTGGGCGCGACCAACGCCGGGGCTGATCCCAAACAAGTGGCATCTGACCTAAGTATGTTGTTAAAAGGATTGCCCTATGCTTTAGGGCTGATGACTATTTTGGGCATCCACGAACTTGGTCATTATTTGACAGCGCGATACTACAAGATTCGGGCGACACTGCCTTATTTTATTCCTCTGCCTTACTTTTTAGGCACTTTTGGCGCATTTATTCAAATGCGTAGTCCCATTCCTCACCGCAAAGCTTTATTTGACGTGAGTATTGCTGGGCCACTGGCGGGTTTTGTGGTCACTTTACCTTTACTGATCTGGGGTTTGGTTAATTCGGAATTGGTTCCGATGACTGACCAAACCGGACTGTTAAAACCGGAAGCTCTCAACCCCAAATCTTCAATTTTATTAGCATTGCTCTCCAAGCTAGCATTAGGGAGCGAGTTAACGTCAACATCAGCAATTAACCTTCATCCTATAGCGATCGCAGGTTTTCTGGGGCTAATCGTCACAGCCTTGAATTTGATGCCTGTAGGACAATTAGATGGAGGTCACATTGTCCATGCGATGTTCGGGCAGAAAACCGCAATCGTCATTGGTCAAATTTCCCGCTTACTACTACTACTACTGTCTTTAGTCCAGCAAGAATTTTTGATCTGGGCGATTATCTTATTATTCATCCCCTTGATTGATGAACCTGCCTTGAATGATGTCACGGAACTGGATAATAAACGTGACATTTTAGGATTGATGGCAATGGCATTGTTGATCATCATTGTCCTGCCACTACCGCAGGCGATCGCCAACTTGTTGCAAATATAATCAGTGAGCAGTAATCAGTTATCAGTTACCAGTCAAGAGAAATAATTGGGTTTAAGGGACTTCCAGAAAATAAATTATCCAATTTACTCAGATAATATTTTGTTTTCTTCCCCCCTGCTCCCTGCTTCCTGCTCCCCTGCCCACCCAGTGATAGGATATTTTTTTAGTTGGAAGTCCCTAAGTCCCACCTTATCCCTTAATAACTGTTCACTGTTCACTGTTCACTGATTTCTGATCTCCCACTAACTGGAAGTGGAATCAGCCGTCTCTGATACTTTTGCCGCTGATGAAGTACCACCCATGCGGATTTCCGAAGTAAAGGAAGCCATACTAAAGCCACCAAAACGCTTGAGGACACTCACCCGCATCCGTAAATTGGGACTAGCAAACCATAAGCGTTCTTCAGAAGACATTGTTTCGTACTCTGTAATCAGAGTCAAAGCGCCATCGCTACCCATCTGATAGCTGCCAGCAACAGGGGCTTTCTCCGCATAGCCCATTTCTCGCAGTAACTTACCTTCGTGAGGATTAACCGCATCGGGTACGGTGACTAACACAGTAGAGCCAGTGTGTTTTTCTTCATCCCATTCCATCGTGCCATTCCAGGTAACTCTAGCGCCACAGGAAGCTTCGCTAGGAGCAATTTCGTATTGTTCACATAGTTTTATCACCTCTGGATGATCTGCTGGCAGACTCTCAATTACTAAGTCTGACTTGCCGTCTTCAGATTGTTTAAAAGCCAAATGGTGACTAGTCCGATGGGAAAACCATTTACCAGCACTCAACTCAAAAAATTCTTCAATATTCATGAATAAAACTACCCTGAAACAAAATGCTAAACATCCTACTTCTGATCAAAAAATAGCAGCCGGTGTGGAGATTAAGCTTGATTAGCTTTCTCTTCCAGTCTTCCCAAAGAAATCCTCGCCGCTTCCGCCACGTTGAAATGCTGATCTTTTTCTAAATATTTTAGAGCTGAAACACTCTTTGTAGTCGGAAGATTTCCCAAGGCTTCTGCCAGACGTTGGCGCACTAACCAATCCTCTGACTGAGCAAAGCGCAGGATACTATCGACAGATTCAATATCTTGGATTTCCCCTAGTGCGGAAATTGCCGCTTCTTGTAAGACTGTTTCGCTACTATCCAATGCCTGAATTAAAACATCATGGGCGCGTGGATCTTTAATATTACCCAAAGAAACAGCTGCACTAAAGCGTACTAGCCAATCAGTATCTTCATAAAATGCCCGTGCCAGTACCTCAAAGGCTCTAGCATCACCCAAATAGCCTAAAGCTCCCGCAGCATCGGCACGAATGCCATAATCTGGGTCATTTTCCAGAATTTTGACTAAAAGTGGATAAGATTCGGCTGTGGGCTTAACTCCCAGGGCGAATATGGCCATTGATCGCAGTTGCAGCGATTCATCATTCAATACCTTTTTAATTAAAGGTACTGCCTCTTCAGGAGATAGATTACGCAAACTGGCCAGAGCTACCATGCGATCGCGCAAATTTGGACTTTCTAACTGAACGGAAATTTCCTCTAAGGGTAGAGCAGCCATTTAATTCTGAGCGCTTTCTTTACTTATCTTTACTTTAACCGATTCTCTTGTCAGGCTGTCACCATGGCCACTTAGGAGTTTGGTCTGAGTCGCGTCTGCTAAAAACAAAGAATGTATCTGATTTAGCAGTCAGAATTAACACTTAGCTGTGCCTTTAGTATGAAGTGAAACCTATGTAGTGGAATTACGTTAAAGGTATGGCTGTCGAATACAGCGTCAAACCTTTAGGAGAATCACAATGGTTCAACTCAGCGAACGCCCAGGGACTAAAAAAATCACCAACTTACAAGATAAATTTATCTACGAAGTTGGTGCCATGTACGATGCTGAACATCGCTTCTTAGAAGCGCAGCAATTGATGCACCAATGTTGTCAAAATAATCAGTTAAAGTCTTTGATCGAGACACATATTGGAGAAACTGAACAGCAAATTCAGAATTTGTCACAGGTATTTAAAACTTTGGGTCAGGAACCACAGCGAGTCACTTGCGATACTGCCGCTGGGCTTGTCAGTGACGGTCAAAAACTCATGCTATTGGCTGCTGATAATCCTAAAGTCCTGGAGTTGGGACTAGCTGGAGCGCAGTCCAAGGTCGAAAACCTGGAGATTGCCTGCTATCGTGGCTTAATTAAGGTTGCTGAACAGATGGGTCAAAAACAAGTTGTGCAGTTGCTCCAGCAAAACTTGCAACAAGAAGAACAAACAGCTCAAAAGATTGACCAGTGTCTGCCACAGCTACTCCAGGAGGCTACATCTAATCAAGGTTCGTCAGGTAGTAAATCTCGGTGAAGTCCTCCGGCTCGCTTCGCTGAAGCCGGAGCTTCAAAGAAACAACCATCATCAGTTCGTGTCTCGTTCGCCGTTGCCACGTTGGGTATATCACAAGGATATTCGGGACTGAACCCGATGATGGTCTTACACAGCTACTACCTTTATCTCCTCAAAGAAGAACCCACGCAGCCACCCTGCTTCCCAAGGGGGTTTGATTTCTTTCCCGTACAGTAGGCTTGGCTGATCTTTTACAGTGGGACGTAGCCTTACTAACCAGTGGTCTACTCTTTCCCCTTTTCTCACGCTCTTAGTCTTGGCAAGCGTCGAGCCGCTACTGTAGCCGTTTGTTATGAGCCGTGTGGGTGGGTCGCAACCATATAGAATGTAGCAGATCTATATATTTCGTGCTATCCATCCCTACCCCGCGGAATCTGAGGATAGGGACTTCCGCAGAATTTCGTTAAGGGACTTCCAGAAAATAAATTATCCAATTTACTCAGATAATATTTTGTTTTCTTCCCCCCTGCTCCCTGCTCCCTGCTCCCCTGCCCACCCAGTGATAGGATATTTTTTTAGTTGGAAGTCCCTAAAGCCCCACGGATAAATCCGGGGGCTTGTCAGATGCAACAAGTTTTTTGACGAATTTACTCAGCTAACGCCCTGGAGGTGACGGCTCGTTGTAACTGAGCCAAAGCGCGATTGTAATCTAAGATAGCTGTAATCCGATTACCTTCAGCTCTGGTCAAGTCATTTTCGGAATTAATCACATCAGTTTGAGTACCTACACCGGCTTGGAATCGCAACCGAGCCAAACGTAGAGCTTCTCTGGCCTGTTCTAAAGCAGTATTGGCAGTTTGAACATTTTCCAAATTAGACCTTTGGGTAGAAAAAGCTTGTTCAACCTGAAAGCGGATTTGGTTGCGCTGTTCACCAAATTGAGTTTCGGCGATCGCTATATTAGATTTAGCCTGAGATGCTCTGGCTCTGGCAGCTCCCCCATCGTATAAATTCAGGGTCGCCCTGACTCCCAAAGTATAGCCATCGGTCAAACTCGTCCCATCATCGAACTGATCTAGCAGGTTGTAGCTAGCAACCAAGCTCACTTGCGGCCCTAGAGCTGACAGTGCTTCTCGCCGCTGCTGTTCATTGATGTTACGCTGTGCCAATTGCTGTTGCAGCTCTGGACGATTTTGAAACGCTAAAACGATGCTATTTTCTAAGTCTTGGTTCCATAAACCCGCTAATTGCACAGGGTCCGCCGCACTAATATTCACCGATTGTGGCACACTTAAGCGAGTTGCTAGACGACGACGAGCAATTTGCTGTTGAGAGCGAGAATTAGTGAGTTCCTGCTGAGAATTAGCCAAATTCACCTGCGATTGCAACACGTCAAATCGCGTACCAACTCCAGCCCTTTCTAAAGCTTCGGCATCTCGTAAACTAGCCTGAGCATTTTCCACAGCCGACTCAGCAATGCGGACGCGCTCATCAGCTTGTTGCAAATCGTAGTATTCCGTGGACACACTCAGGCGAATTTCTTCAGATTGGCGCTCTACAGCCAACTCACTGAACCGTACCCGTTCTTCCGCCTGACTGATGCTAGCTCGCCGTCTGCCAGAAGTGAAAAGGTCATAGGTGAGTTGAGCTTGACCGCTAAAAGCTGTATTAGCTTCAGCGCCAGGAGCTGGTACATTCAATTGTCGTGCCTGTTGATCCAACTGTAGCTGTTCAGCAGCAGAGCGACTACGAGTGACATCAGCACTAATACCAATATTGGGCAACAAAGCAGCTTGAGCCTCCCGCAGAGCAGCTTGAGCGCGTTCTAGCTCCAATAAAGACACCTGTAAGTCTCGATTGTTCAGCTTTGCCACTTCTAGGGACTGTGCTAAAGTGATCGGCTGATTGGCTTCAAGTGTCACTTCCTCTGGTTTGGTAGGAGATTCCAGCGGGTTTGGACTAGGAATCAGATTATCAGGAATTTGCACAGCACCAGTAGGCGCAAATTCCAATTGTGGTTGCACGGGAATTTGACCAGAATTAGCAGGTGGAAAATCCTCAGTTTCTGTTTGCAAAGGAATTTGACCAGTATCAGCAGGTGAAAAATTCTCAGTTTCTGTTTGCAAAGGAATTTGACCAGTATCAGCAGGTGGAAAATAGCCAGTTTCTGGTTGCGTAGGAATTTGACCTGTGTCAGCAGGTGGAAAATAGCCAGTTTCTGGTTGCGTAGGAATTTGACCTGTGTCAGCAGATGGAAAATAGCCAGTTTCTGGTTGCGTAGGAGTTAACTCCCAACCAGTATTTACCAAAGCTAAGGTGGTCTTGAGAGTAGAAGGATAACTCTGAGCGAAATTCCCAGTCAGATTTTGAGACCCGCAGATACTGACATCTGAGCAACTATGCACCACCAGCAACCTTGCGGCTCCTCTACCCCTAACCCCAGTCGGTAAAACTGTCGCTAACAGAGTTTCTGGTTGTTTGGGAGATGCTACAGGTTGTCGTAAAGCAGATAGGGAAAAACTGCTTGGCTGGGCAGAAGTTCTTTGGGCGGTAACAGTAGGAACAACAGTTTTCTCTAATTGCTGTTCAGAAATAGCGACGTGATTTTGTTTTTGTTGGCTTTTTAAATGATGCGGCTCTGAGTTTTGGGCAGAATTTAACGAATCTGTAAAACTGGGAAATTGACCTTCATCTTTTTGAGAGTTTTTTTGTATGGGTATACCAGTATTTCCTGTCAAGATAACTGGGTTACTCTTACTACTTGAAGACGACTGTAAATCAAGTATAGTTAACTCAGATTCGGGTACTATATCTGGAAAAATCTGTGTCTTAGTCTTAGGCAGTTGGGTATTAATATTGTCTCTAACCCAGGTTCGACTATCAGTAGAAGTCAAGACACTAGAAGAAGACGCAAGTTGTATGCCACTTGCTTTTCCAGCCAAAGCAGGCTGGGTGGTTAATACCGCTACTGTGACACCAGGTAAGAAACTATAGAATAAGTATTGTCCTTTCACCGCATCCCCTCACACGAAAATCAATACTAGCGGCAGAAAACCCTTCTTTACCACAGAATATAGCACGATCCTAAATTTAGATCCGAATATACCATGACGCTAAATTTAGGAATCGGAACTCGGTTTCTTTTCAAAACGTTGAACTATGCGAGACAATTCCGCCTTTTCATCGATACTAACGCGGGTAGGCGCACCACTAATAATTCGTTCGTAGTTACGGAAAGAATCTTTAATTTCGGGGCCGTCAGCAGTAATATTGTACTCACGGATACCTTTGTCATGCCACGAACCGCGCATTTTGAAGACATTAATTGCCCGTGACATTTCGCCGCGAATTTCCACGTACTGCAACATCAAAATTGTGTCCGTAATTGTGGAAATATGGGAGTCAGTAATGGAATGTGACCCTAGAAATTGATCAGTTGTGTTAGTAAAAAAACCAGTTATTTCTTCTTGCTTGGCATAACCAGTCACACCGATGACAAACTGGCGGAAGGCATTATTGCTTACGCCTCTAGCGAGGGCAGAAAGGGAGTCAATGGCAATGCGAGATGGCTTAAAGGCGGCAATTTCTGATTTAATAATTTGCAAGTGGTCTTCTAAACCAGTTGATTCAGGATAGGTGCAAATTATTTTGAGTAACCCTTGACGTTCTAATTCTTCAAAATCAATTCCCCAAGAGTAAGCATTGCGAGACAGTTGCGCGCGGGATTCTTCATAAGCAAATAATATTGCTTGTTCACCCTTGATGCAGGCATCTTGCAAAAATTTACTGACTAATAAAGTTTTACCAGTTCCAGTAGCTCCCGTTGTCAGAATAATAGAATCTTTAAAGAAACCACCCCCGCACATTTCATCGAGGGTTTTGACTCCAGAAGATACTCTGATATTAGAAGAGCGTTGAGTCAAGCGCATTGCTCCCAAGGGAAAAATGTTGACTCCTTCATTGGTAATTGTAAAAGGATACTCGCCTTTCATGTGAGTTGTACCCCGCAATTTGAGAATTTCAATTGTGCGGCGGCGACGTTCTCCTTCTAATACGTTACGCACAATTACCACATTATCAGAAACAAATTCTTCTACTCCAAAAGAAGCAACAGAACCGTATTCCTCGCTACGTTCGGTGGTAATAATCGTTGTGACATACAGTAGCTTGAGACGGGCTACAAGGCGAAAAATCTCCCGCCGCACGACTCCCATCGCTTCATACTGCTGAAAGACGGCTGTGATTGAGTCGATTGAGACTCGTTGGGCTTTATATTTGCGAATTGCATATTGCAAACGCTCAATAAGTGCCGAAAGGTCAAAGTTACCCACAATATCTTGACCTTCGGGATCTGGTGAAGCATCCAGAATAAATAACTTACCTTCGTCAATGAGGCGTTGTAAATTCCACCCAAAAATTTGGGCATTTTTAATAATATCACTGGGGGATTCTTCAAAGGTAACAAATACACCCGCTTCATCAAAGCGGGTAATCCCGTTGTAGAGAAATTGCAAGGAAAATAAAGTTTTGCCTGTGCCAGATGTACCACTAACTAAGGTAGTTCTACCAATAGGTAAACCACCGTGGCTAATATCATCAAAGCCCTCTATCATCGTGCGAATTTTTTCTACCCCAGCCATTGGGGTGTTGTTTGGCGCTGCTTGGTCTTTTTCGCTCATTGCTTATTAAGAAATGGGTATTAAACCCGGTTTTTATATGACTAAAGTAAATTTGGTAATTTCTGATCCAATTTGTATGATTAAAGTTTTTTTACTCTTCCCAATATTCTTCACTCAGTTCTTCATAAAGTAAGTCTAATCCAATTAACACTCTTTCTCTGTCTGATAGGTCACCAATTATTTTGCGAACGGGTGGTGGCAAAATTTTAGATAATGTTGGTGTAGCTAATATTTTGTCTTCTTCGGCTAACTGTGGGTTTTTTAGGACATCAATTACTTTTAAAGCATAGACACCTTGAAATTCTTCTTCTAAAATGTTTTTCAGGATTTTTAATGCCCTTACTGAGTTAGGTGTGTTCCCGGCTACATAAAGTTTGAGAACATAAGTCTTTCTGGCTTTATTCATGATGATGAATGGAGTTTATTTAGAAATCGAACACCTATAATGTTCGCAGAGGTGAGCTAGGATATCTATGAGTGCTAAACGATAATCAAGTAATGCTTCATCGCTCCTGCCTTCTAGTCTTAGCTGTATGGAAAAGTCTTCAATTAGTTCCATGTGAAATTCTATAATTTGAGGCACAGGAATATTAGCACAAAATACTGCATTGATAAATTGATCAATTTTTTCTTTCAGACTTTTATCTGTAGTAAAGTAATTTATAAGAATCTGGCGATAATCTGATTTGAGTTGTTCTAATAATACCTGTCGATCAACTTGAGTCATCTGCTGAAATAACTGCTGTGGTTTTTGCGTCTGGCATGGAAACACATAAAAATATTGATTAATGAAATTTTTATTAAGATATTGTGGCTACCACTTCAGTAGGTAGTAAATTTTAGCAGTGGTAGTAGCAATTATAGGTGAGAAACACAATTGGTCGGTAGTGTAATGTCTGAAACTCCACATCTGTCCGCAAAATCTGAGTGTGGTGGCTAGTTTAGCCGGCTGATCTCAATTTTTGGGAAGATCGGGGGTAAAAATCAATAAGAGTAGTAACATCTGTATACTTGATATATCGTAATTAATCACCCTGACCAATCTTGGGGGACTATCTAGACAAAATGTGGATCACATTTATCAGGTTATGTGTAGTTTTGTATTAAAGTTGCAAGTTCCCTTGGGGAGAACGCTTCATGTCAACATCTAGTTTATATCTGCTGGTTGGACAATCAGATGCAGTTTAATCAGTGCTAGGACTTAGTAGGTTGTTGATGAAGTGTATGTTGTAAATGAAGATACCTTACTTAATTGATGATTCACTTATGCATATCTCTCTAGACATAGATTCTTTGATTTTATTGGTTGCTAAGATACTTAAACTAACTTAAAGTATCGTTTCATTGTAAATCATTATAATTCCTCAAGGTTCTAAAGCGAATCTTTGACCCCATAATTGTTTTAGTTGTCACTATCGCAGAGGATTTTCAAGATCATCCGGGAACTGAAAAGGACTTTCCCCTAAAATTCCCAGTGGCAAAGGCAACGAGTTAATTTCATAAGTCGTGTCTCTGAAGAATCTCGCCGTGAGCGTAGTCGAACGGCAAACTCATTGTTTCAATGGCGTTGCAGCTGTAACAAGAATCGCTGAAATGAGTCTTCTGAAAGAATATTGCTTTGCTGGTTGAACGCTATTGGCCGTGGTGCTGATGGTGAAGCCGCAAGCTTCCACAAAGAAGAATGACCCCGAAGGTTCCTTATGTCAATGCTACAGTACCCGCTTTATGACTTTCTAGCAACCGTACCCAACTGCGTAGAAACAAGTACCCTGGCTATCGTGCTGGAGATGTTTGAGCAAGAGCAGTGCGATCGCTTGGTAGTAGTAAATCAGCAACAATACCCCATAGGATTGGTGAAATCTGCCCGATTCAGCCAAAAATTATTAGCAGCAGGCGTAGATCACCAAGTTTTGGACTTGCAGCAGGCGTTGTCAACCTGGGATCAAGCCATGATTGAGCCACTCCAAACTTTACCGGCGACTTATTGTGTAGAGCAATTTGAGCTGCTTTTGCATTACCAACACAGCCAAAGTCACAATCATCTCGATTGGGCGCTGATTGATGGGGAGGGCAAATTTCTAGGGCTGTTGAATAGCGCACGGCTGTTAAGAGCATTGGCTCAGGAAAAATTGGCTATCAATACCACGACCACCAAATACTCAGGTTCTGCCGAAAAAACGGCTGAAAACATTTCCCCAGGCGATGCCAACACCTCTAGCAAAAGAACCAAAACTCACAGGCGTGGTGACAAGTCAGGACTGGCGCGACCGAGGAGAATAAATCAACGTCAACCAGTACAGAAATCACTGATACAGCTATTAGAATTACTGCCTTGGCCGTTAATGCTGCAAACTGGAACAGGTGAAGTAATCACAAAAAATCCGGCTTGGTGGGAACAATTGGGAGCATTGAAAGATCCAGAAGGTATCCGCAAACAAGTGGAAGCTATACTAGCCCCAGTCCAGACGAAAACAGCGACAGAATACGCCAGCCCACAATCTACCAGATTTCATCATTATGAGCGAGGGCATGACCATGACGGCGAGGGACATCCTTTTTCTGTGAGGAATGAAGCCCCGCCCGTAGAGCCATTCTCTCCACCATCATCGGCAGGAAACCTGCATGAGCATATATCCAATCGCTGTTTTTTGGATAGCCAGATGGGTACTTGTACCTGCGTTGTGGAAGTGCAGAATGGTCAGGAGCGAATTTGGCAGTTTGCCAAAATTCTCTTAGATAGTCCTAAGTCAGAACTTCTATTTCAGGGAATGTTTCCCGGAAAATTTACGAGTGAGCAAGCTGCGGCGACTCTCAAGGCTGAACGGGGTAATGATTTATGGTTAATTTTAGCTACTGATGTGACTGAACAGCAGCTGATATATAAAGAACTAGCAGCCAAAAATGCTGACCTGATTCAATTAAATCGCTTAAAGGATGAGTTTTTAGCTTGTATTAGTCATGAATTGAAAACCCCCCTGACTGCTGTTTTGGGACTATCGCGGTTGCTAGTAGACCAGCAGTTGGGTGAACTCAACGAGCGCCAAGCCCGTTATGCGGGACTGATTCATCAAAGCGGACGGCATTTGATGAGTGTAGTGAATGACATTTTAGATTTGACCCGCATGGAAACGGGACAGATGGATTTAGCCCTGGTTCCGGTGAAAATTCGTGCAGTGTGCGATCGCGCCCTGACCGAAGCCAAGGCCATCCACACTCAAACAACGAAAGCTACCACCACCCCCACCGCAAATTCTATGCCAGAATTTGCGATCGCCATTGAAGCAGGCTTAGACCAGATAGTCGCCGATGAATTACGCTTGCGTCAAATGTTAGTACACCTACTTTCTAACGCCTTTAAGTTCACGGAAAACTCTGGCGAAATTGGTTTGCGGGTCAGTCGCTGGGAAGGCTGGGTGGCCTTTACAATTTGGGATACAGGTATTGGCATTCCTGAACATCAGCAACATTTAATCTTCCAAAAATTCCAACAACTGGAAAATCCCCTCACCCGTCAATTTGAAGGTACTGGGCTGGGGTTGGTTTTAACCAGGGCTTTGGCTCGTCTCCACGGAGGTGATGTCAGCTTCTTATCTCGTGAGGGCAAAGGTAGCCAATTTACTTTACTACTACCACCCAGTCCGCCCACAACAGGCTTAAGCAGTCCGGAGATGGGAATCACAGAAAATGGCCAGATCCAAATTCCGGAAACAGCAGAAAATGCCACTTCACCACGTCAACGCTGTGCCACAACTGCCCAACATCAACCCACTAGCTCACAACGTTTAGTCCTCGTAGTGGAAGCTGTAGCCCGATATATCGAAGATTTGACCGATCAGCTCAAAGGGTTAGGTTATCGGGTCGTCATCGCTCGCTCAGGAACCGAAGCGGTGGAAAAAGCCCGCCGTTTGCAACCGAAAGCGATCTTTCTCAATCCTTTATTACCTTTACTTTCGGGTTGGGATGTGCTGACTTTGTTGAAATCTGATCCTGCAACCAAACACATTCCGCTGATGGTGACAGCGACGGGAGCGGAAAAGGAACAAGCATTTGCTAATCGCGCCGATGGTTTTCTGAATTTGCCAGTCCAGCATCAGGCTTTGGTCCCACTTTTAGAAACTTTAGTTGCTCAACCAGCAATTGGGCAGTCAGGGTTAGACTTTGGTAAAATTACCCCAAAGACAACGCCATTAAGAATTCTCAGGTTGGTAGAACAGAATTTAGCATCAATTCACCCCCAACCGGCGCTGCGAGAACATCGGGTGATTGAGGTGGATGACTTAGATCAGGCGGAACTCTTGGCGCGGGTTTGGGAGTTCGATGTCATTTTACTAGATGCTCAAGGTTCTTTGGCGCAAACCTACCTACAACAGTTAGCTCAATATCCGATATTGGCTGATATTCCCTTGGTGACTTGCGATGTCGCCACGACTCTGGCGGCTTCTCAGATTCCGGGTTTGTCGGTGTTTCCTTTCTTGACACCATTCTCTGGAGAGAAGGATAATTGTCGCGATCGCACTGATCCTTTATTATCTGTGTTGCAAATTGCATCTGGTGTCTGCTGTCCACCGAGCATCCTGGTGGTAGATTTGACGATGCTGGATGACTTACCACAAATTCGGCGCAAACAGGTCAAGGATGGTCAAACAGTCATTAAATCTTCACTGAATAACGACAGTACAGAACGGGGATCGGAGTGGTTCCAAGCTTTAATTCAGTATTTGCAAACTGCTGGTTTGAAAGCAGCAATGGGGCGTTCTTGGGCAGAAGTTCTCCAACAAATTCGCCACCAAAGCGTTGATTTACTGCTGATTTGCTTGGGTGATTCTTCTGTTCATGAAGAGGTGCTAACAGAGCTAAAAGCCTTGGCAGATTTACCGTTTGAGTTGCCACCAGTTTTGGTAATTGACCAGCAATTAAATCATACTTTCACCCGTTCTCTGTCGGCAGGTTCCCCAGAGGAAGGTAATCAGTCCAGTCAGAACAAATTGGATGCAGCCGAAAATGTGATGAATGAGTTGGCGCAGGTTGTCGTCCGCATAGCGTCTCGTTCCCGCAGCTTCTCGGTGACAGGAGAAGACACGGCGGCCCAGATTTTGCCTCGTTCTATATCAATGGAAGATTTATTAATTCAGATCAATCAAGCTTTAGGTTTGACCGGAAACGGGGCTGATTGACACTCTGCGGTTTAAAAACGCGCAGATTCTCTAAGACTTGGCTTAAAAGGGATAGTCAAATATCCCCCTAGACGCTCAAAACAACTACCAGCACCAAAGGTATTGTAATTGCGCTTACTTAGATTCAATTAATGCTTTGGGAGTTCATCACTTGCCAGTTCGGTACGCTCCATGTTTTCCCATTACTTGTTTATCCAGGGCGACAACTTGTGTAGGTACGAGATAAATTAGGGGTTACTCCTGACAAAACACTTCAAAACGTAGATGATTATTCCTACTTGCATTTTAATTCTATCATTTTTCATTGTGGTTAAAACCACACGTGGCGTGTTTCCTCCACTGTCTAAAGCCAAGTGGCTTCCACACGACCCGCAATATTTTTGTGAGAGGCTGCTTGTGGTTCCAGTTCATTTGATGAAGATATGGTGAATGATTCTTGCTTGGTTCTTCTCAAGGAAACTCGAATTAACTGATAATTGTCCCTAGTGTCTAAAATATTGTAACTACTGGGTTGCAAGTCCATTTTCACCAGGGCTTTCGGTTCAGCTATCACTAGCAAGGAAGGCGGCTGTGCTGGCTCAGATGTGCGATTTTGAATATGCTCTACGGCATCTTTTGTCAGTTGAATATAATTTACAGGTTTTTGCGTGTAAAAGGCTACACTTGGCTTTTTGAACCCAACCATAACTATTTCTTCGTCTAATTCTTTTGCTTCTAATACTAAGGCGGATAAGTCTCTTAAGGGTTGCTGACGCAGTTGATCCATGAAAAACAAGGCTGGCATTAAGACAATGATCAAGAATGCCGTAAATATCAATAGATTGACGTTAATAATATTGTGCCAACGGCGACTGATGATCAAGGCGGCAATGATCAGCGCCCCAAATATCCATAAGAATCCCCCTAGTGCTGGTAAACCTGCGTTTTGAATGAGTAGGGGAAAGCCGGGGGCAACTGAATTATTATTGATCACATGAATGATCTGAAATATGACTATTGCCAAGACTGTGGCAAAGATCACGTTGATCCAAGCACTAATTTTCAAAGAAGAGAACGCAGAGGGCATATTTTGGTTTTTTTCAGGAAAAAAGTCGCTCCATAACAGCGCTACTAAAATAGCGACGGCTGGCATTAAGGGTAATAGATAGCTGGGAAGTTTAGTGACTGCAATGCTAAAAAAGCCGAAGATACTGATAAACCAGATACAGACAAATAAACCTAATTGTTGGGAAGGTTCTTGGGATAACCAGTGCGATCGCTGCCAAAATCTAGTCCTAGCAATTGCTACGGGTAAATAAACAGAGTAGGGCGCAAAGCCTAGGAGTACGACTAAAAAGTAGAAATACCAAGGGGCTGAGTGACCATTAACTACTTCTGTGAACCGTTCGATATTGTGATAGCCAAAGAAGGAATTAAGATAATCCCAACCATTACGCCAAGTGACTAGGATATACCAGGGAGCTGATAAGGCGAAAATAATCAGCATACCCATGAAGGCACGCATTTGGGTGAATATTTCGCGGAATTTGCCCACATAAATCATAAATGCCCCGATAATCACTATGGGCAGCACAATTCCTACGGGGCCTTTGGTCAAAATCGCCCCAGCAATTAGCACGTAACAAGCCAAATACCATTTGTGCGGCAATAGAGAGGCGGCGGATTCTGGTGGAGTTTCTGTTTGACTTGCGTACCCTAGAAAAAAACATAACAAAGCTGATGCCATGCAGCCAGTTAGCATCATATCTGATACACCAGTTCTTCCCCAGACGATCATCTCAGGGCTGAGTGCTAGCATGGCTGCGGCGATTAACGCTGTTAAGTTGCGTCGCGTCGGACGTGAAACTTGCTCTAATTCGTCTTTTTTGCCGAAATACCACTGTACGGTGTAAAAGGTTAAACCGATGACTCCTACAGATGCGATCGCGGAAGGTAGGCGCACTGACCACTCATTCACCCCCATAATTGCATAGGCGATCGCTTGACACCAGTAAATTAAGGCTGGTTTATCAAAACGAGTTTCGCCATTAAAAATCGGAGTAATCCAATCACCTGTAACAAACATTTGACGGGAAGCTTCCGCAAATAATGGCTCTGTTTCATCAATTAAGCCTATACTGCCCAAATTCCACCCATAAGCCAGCCAACTAATCAGAATTAGTATAGTCACAGCAAAAACTGGACTTTTCCCTAGATCAGTAAACCACTCGTTAACAGTACCCGGAACACTCAGTTTTATCCTCATTATTTAATATTCAACACTTAAACATAACTAGTCAATAGTCGTTGACTAGCTGTATTTTGTTCTTGCAAAGAGTAAATCGCAGATCAGAGTCAGGGATTCAGTATCAATAACCATTCTCGATTTTGGGTGTTCCACTCAGGTACAGAGGTTTCCCCAACCACATATGGCCCCCAGTAACGCCGAGAACCATCTTGTGCAAAGGCCACGATCACATCTCCTGTTTCTAACTTGAGATTCCCATGAGGCAGGGATAGAATCAACCCCTTTTCACTACCTTCTTGGGGATCAAAATCCCAATGGGCCGGAACATCATAGTTAGTTTTTTGATTACCAGAGACTTTGACCTGGGGCTGTCGTGCTAGTAAAGCTAGGCGCACAGGCTGATCTGTTTGATTGCTCATGCGTAAAGTCCCTTGATTCTTCCCATTAGCCGTTGAATTTTGACGATCTGCCAAGATGTGAGTCCCGTTGAGTCCGATTTTATTGGTTTGGGTCGTTTCTGGAATCACGGTAGTCGGACTAACTGTTTGATCTGGGATAGGTGCTGCTGGAATTACATCCTGTTCTAATGTGTCAGGATCTACTGACTCAAAAGACACACTTATGTCCCAGCATCCCACCATGAACGCAAGCAGCCCTAAAGCACAAACTGCAATAGCAGTTTTACAATTGACTGGAAATTTCATATTGATAATGGTTAACAATAATATTTTGTCTAGGCTTGACCAAATACTAGCCTATTATCTGAAGCAGTAATTCCGGATATTTGGCTACTAGCTGACTCTAGTTGCTTGTATCATCAGGTTCAGCAATGTATCGAAAATATCATTTTGAGCAGCAAAGTTGGGCATAAATAATTACATTAGTTCTCAATAAAAAAAGGTGAGAAAGCTTGATTCTTTGTCATAATCATGATATTGAAAGCAATCAAGAGGCAAAATCTGAGCCAGAAATCCGAAATTTCTGTGTATAAACACAAAAAATAGCTGTTGAGAATTAAGTAGTCTAAGTCACAGGGTGTTTTTCGGAAAATTCTCCGATTTAGCTGGGTAAAATTCTTTATATATCTTAATATCTTTGAGTGACTTGGGGTGACTGCTTTGAGATTAAACAGACTCTTGTTAGGATCAAGATTGGGAAAATGTTACAGTTTCGCAGCCAGTCCCCACCTAATTAATGCAAAACACTCGTCTGACTAATTTATTCGATTCCATTGCTAGCCGTTTGGGGCAATGGTTTTTAAATCCTTGGCGACGTTTATCGTTACTGTTGATTAATTTCTTGTTTGGTTTTTTTCTGGGAACTGCAATTTCTACTATAGCTGGACAAAGAGGTGTATTAGATATTCTGATTGCTGGTTTTTTGGTGGTGCTGACAGAGGTGACGAGCCGAATATTTTATCGTGATAACTTTTTGTCCAAGCGAGCGCTTTTGGTCGAATCACTAAATGTCCTCAAGGTTGGTTTTATCTATAGTATGTTTGTTGAAGCCTTTAAACTGGGGTCTTAATCATGAATTCTTGGGCGAGTCATGCAGATACAACTTGGCCACAGCCAGCAAAAGCCGATTTACTCAACTCTGTTTTGCCCAGTTTTCGCCAATTCTGCGAAACTAACCTGCATAAACCACCAGAGGAAATGTTGGCGGTATTGTGGGATGTATGGCTACCACTGAGTATAAAACTAGCGCAGCATCGCCAAAAGTTGGGACGACCGCTGATTCAGGGAATTGTCGGTGGACAAGGTACGGGGAAAACTACCATGTGCCAGGTTTTGGGATTAATTCTCGATCAGTTGGGATATTGTACTCTGTGTTTATCATTAGATGATTTGTATAAAACTTATGGCGATCGCCTGGCTTTAACGGAGCAAGATCCCCGGTTGATTTGGCGGGGTCCACCAGGAACCCATGATCTAGATTTAGGTTTAAATCTATTAGATCAGATTCGTCAAGGTGAAAGTCCGGTGAAGGTTCCTCGCTTTGATAAATCTGCATACAACGGTGCTGGCGATCGCACTACCCCAGAAATTGTCACAGACATTGATATTGTGCTGTTTGAAGGTTGGTTTGTGGGCGTGCGACCAATTAATCCTGATCTATTTAATCATGCACCGCCACCAATTTGCACAGCAGAGGATCGGGTATTTGCGCGTGATATGAATCAACGACTGAGTGATTATCTGCCACTGTGGGAACGATTAGACAGTTTAATTGTCCTATATCCCACTGATTACCGTTGTTCAATGGCATGGCGTAAACAAGCAGAACAACAAATGATCGCGGCTGGAAAATTGGGAATGTCGGATACACAGATTGAAGAATTTGTCAACTACTTTTGGCGATCGCTACACCCAGAATTATTCATTACGCCCTTGGTAAAATCGCCGACAGCCGTTGATGTAGTGATTTCAATTGATCCTGATCACAGCATAAATTTTAGGCGATCGCGTCCGGCTTTTTTGGCTTGATACAAAGCCTGATCAGCCAGAAAAATGATTTCTTGGTAATCAGAATTAGGTTGGGGAATGAGTGTAGCGACTCCAGCACTGATAGTTACATAAGAACTCACAACAGAACTACTGTGAGGGATAGCCCGTTTCCTGACTACCGAACAAATGATTTCGCCCAGGATGATCGCCCCTTCTTTATCCGTATTAGGTAAAATTACAGCAAATTCTTCCCCACCATAACGGGCGACTAAATCAGCCGGACGTTTAATAGTATTTTTAATAGATTGCGCCACCTCTTGCAGACAGCGATCGCCTACCTGATGGCCATAGGTATCGTTATAGCATTTAAAGAAATCAATATCACCCAGAATCAGAGAAATAGGCAGTTTTTCCCGCGCCATCCGTTGCCACTCTTGGGTTAAATATTCTTCAAACCGTCGGCGGTTAGCGACTTGAGTTAATTGATCAATACTCACCAATCTCTGCAATTCTTGGTTAGCAGATTCCAATTCTTTCTGAACCTGGGATTGCAAAATCAAGACCTTGACTCGTTGACGCAAAACTGGCCAGTGAATTGGTTTAGTCACAAAATCAATTGCGCCCACTTCAAATGCCCGATCTACCGACTCTTGATCATCCAGTCCTGTAATCATTAAAACTGGAGTATGTTGACCAACCTCAAACGACTGTAACCGAGTGCAACACTCAAATCCATCCATATCAGGCATAATTGCATCCAGGAGTATGATATCAGGGTGCAGTTGCTCCACCAGATTTAAAGCCTCCCTGCCATTTTCAGCCTCTGCAATTTCATAGCCTTCTCGTTCTAGGGCTAGTCGCAGCTGCATCCGGATAAATTGTTCATCATCAACAATGAGAATTAGAATCGGAGATTGATTTTCTGTAAAAGTAGTTTTCAATGATCCTCACTTCTCCAGTTTGATTTGCAAAGCCGTTCTCACTAGCTCATATTCCCTGTAGAGTTGTGAGCAGATTTCGGCAATGTTGTCTAAATCACTACTGCGTGCTTTTGCTTCTAGCTGTTTGCAGATTTGCGCTAAGGTTGTAGCCCCAACAGAGGCACTACTGGACTTAAGAGAGTGGGCTGCCTTCCATAACGCCTGGGCATCTTCAGGAACAAGTGATGCTCTGATATTTTGTATCCACTTGGGTGCTTCTGCCAGATAACAATTGAGTAGTTGCTTAAATGCCGCCTCATCTCCTGACATCATATCTCGTAAAGAATTGAGGATTTTAGGATCAATTATAGTCTTTTCTGTATTCGGTGTAAGAATTTGCCCTGGTCTGGGGATGTGGGGAAAATTTGGCGCAATTAATTGAGAATTGTTTCGGGGTTGGCATCTACTCAGTGCTAGGGCTAACTCTTCAATGCGGACAGGTTTGCTAATATAATCATCCATACCAGCGGCTAAACAAACTTCGCGATCGCCCTGCATAGCATTAGCAGTCATAGCGATAATATGAGGACGAGAACTAGCTGTCCATTCCTGACAGATTCTTTGACTTGCTTCTAGCCCATCCATTTCCGGCATTTGCACATCCATCAACACGACATCATAGGAACCGACTTGCAATGCTTGGAGTACTTCTATGCCATTAGCGGCGACATCTGCCCGGTAACCAATCTTCTTGAGCATCAGCAGGGCAACTTTTTGATTCACCCCCGTATCCTCTGCTAAAAGAATTCGCAATGGCTTTTGCTGGGCCATATGCAAATCAGGCTCAGGAGTATGGGGTTCAGAGATTCTCGCTAGCATCGGCTGATTACCCAAAACACCAGTGAGAACATTGTATAGTTGAGACTGTTTCACAGGTTTAGTCAAAAAAGTCACAAACTGCACATGACTCAATTCTGTGCCATTCGACCATTGACTGAGGTTCTTGAGAATCACCAAGGGCAGATGCTGATAGCCAGGTTGCTGGTGGATTTGATTTGCTAAAGTCAGCCAATCCATCTGAGACCGATGCAGATCTAAAATAGCAATATCAAACCGTTCTCCCTGGCTCAGTTCAGCTAAAGCTTCTTGCATGGAATGAGCAGTATAAGTTGACATTTTCCAAGACTCTGCTTGCAAGCGGAGAATTTTGTGGTTGCTGGGGTGTTCATCCACAATCAATAACCGCTTTCCCATTAGTTGCGGCAGCGTTGTATAAAATTGATCTAAATTTGCATCAGCAGGTGCTTGAGTAGTAATGGTGAAGTAAAAGGTAGAACCTACAGAAGGTTGAGTCGATGAAACTAGCTTGCTACTTTTCCATCCAGAAAGGGGATTACCACCTACACAACCTTGGCTTTCCACCCAAATTGTGCCACCCATAATTTCACTTAAGCGTTTGCTAATTACCAGCCCCAATCCTGTACCACCATATCTTCGATTCATGGAAGCATCGGCCTGAGCAAAAGGTTGAAATAAGCGGTTCATATTCTCAGGCGCGATGCCAATGCCTGTATCTTGGATAGAGAAGAGAATTTTGTAAAGGTTCTGGGCTTTCTTGCTTGTCAGTTGTCTAGCCTCAACGCAGAGGATCACTTCTCCCTTTTTGGTAAACTTAATCGCATTATTGAGAAGATTCATCAAGACTTGGCGTAGACGAGTTAAATCGCCAATGATCTGCACGGGAACTTCCGGCTTGATGATGTAAGCTAATTCAAGATTTTTTTCAGCTGCTTTCAAGGCTAAAAAGTCGATCACTTTCTCGACACAATCTCTCAACTCAAAGGGCTGTTGTTCTAGTTCTAGTTTGCCTGATTCAATTTTCGAGAAGTCGAGGATGTCATTAATAATCGTCAGTAGTGCGTCTCCGCTACTCCGAATTGTCTCTACAAGGTCTTGCTGTTGAGGAGTTAGGTTGGTAGATAGCAGCAGCCCTGTCATGCCGATCACAGCATTCATCGGGGTGCGAATTTCATGGCTCATCATCGCTAAAAACTCACTTTTAGCCCGATTTGCTGCTTCTGCTTGACGTTTTGCCTGTTCCAAGGCAAAGTTTTTCCAAGTGAGTTCTTGACGTTGGCGGGTTTCTTGTTCGAGCAAGTGAGCCTGTGCTAAGGCGATACCCAATTGAGCTGCAACAGCTTCTAGTAATTCAATTTCGTCTGGAGTCCACTGGCGAAAGTTGCTGCACTGATGTAAACCAATGGCTCCGTTGGGTTGTCCTTGATAGGAGGTGCGGACTGTCAGCATTGACTTCAAGCCAATCTGTCGGCAAATCAGTTGAGATGGTTCGAGTAAAGGATCAAGGTAGACATTTGGGGAGGCGATGGCCTGATCCTGGTTGATCATCCGCTCTACGTGGGGATTGCCTGTAATCGGAATTTCCATGTTCAGCATGGAGATGTAATTGGGGACTACATACTCTGCTACTAGGGGAATTCGGGGTATGGGGTGGCGACGATAAGAGTGAATTAAACAACGATGAACTCCGAAGGCTTTGCCAATTTGGATCGCCGCCGTTTCAAATATGCTTTTGCTGTTGAGACTTTCACGAATTTTCTGGGTAATTTGTCCCAGTAGCAATGTGCGGTTAAATTGGCGTTTGAGCGCTTGTTGGGCTTCTACGCGTTCTGTAATATCTTTAGTCGAGCCAACCATCCGCACTGGATTACCTTGTTCATCCCATTGAGCTTTGGCTTGTACTAGTACCCACTTATAGTTCCCATCATGACAGCGCAGACGAAACTCACTGACGTAATTGGGAATTTTTCTATTCAAATAATTCTGTTGAGTGATCATCATCCGTTCGTAATCATCGGGATGGATACGGCTCACCCAGTCATAATTGCTACTGATGAGTTGATGTTCTTCTCCCCCCAAAAGTTCAGTCCACTTAGCAGAACGGAAGGTTTGATTGGTGGTGATGTTCCAGTCCCAGATGGCATCTTGGTTGGCTTCGATGACTAATTGCCAGCGTTCTTCTTTTTCTCGGAGGGCTGCTTCTGCTTGTTGGCGATCGCGCAGGGTGGCTTGCCATTGGCTAATATCATTGAGAATGCCGACAAAGTGAGTTAATTGGCCGTTTTCATTATGGATCGGTGAAATACTCAATTCATTCCAAAAACTAGTGCCATCTTTACGGTAATTCAGCAGAACAACTTTACAACTCTTGCCCGCTTTCACAGATGAGCGCAATTGATCAAGTGCTGCTGGCTCAGTATCTTTTCCTTGCAAAAATCTACAGTTATTCCCAATCACCTCTATAGCATCGTAGCCTGTCATTTCCTCAAAGGCTGCATTGGCATAAATCACTGGATTATTCGGAAGTCTGGCATCGCTGATGATAATTCCGTTACTCGTAGCAGCAAGCGCCCGTTCTCTCAACCTCAAGGTTTCTTCCACCAGCTTCAGGTCAGTAATATCAAACATGAACCCCCGCAACAACCGAGGAACTCCGGATTTTGTGCTGACATGGACAATTTCTCGCAGCCAAACAACTCGCCCATCGGCTGCTAACATTCGATATTCAAATTCGTAATTTTCACATCTGGCAATTGATTCCAAGCAAAAACGCAATGTTTTTTCTCGGTCTTGCGGATGTATATGTGTGACCCAAAAATCTTCCTGATACCATTGTTCAATGGGATAGTCTAGTAAAGCTTCTGCTTGAGGACCGACATAGGTAAATTGCCAGGAATTTAAGTCTAATTCCGAGGGGATAACTTTAACTGTTTCTAATAATTGCCGCAAATGATTTTCCCGTTCTGTGAGGGCAATTTCTATCTGTCTCTGTTGGCAAATCCTGAAAGCTAGCTGTTTGTTTTTTGCTGCTATCCGCTGACTGTTGAATTTAGCAGTCTGGACAAAATCAATGGAAAATGCCAGCATCGCAGCAAGTAATAGACCTGCCAGTAAAATGATGATTGGTAAAGGTGAGCGTAAGTCTATTAATAATTCTGGAGTCGGGTAAACTTGTAATAGCCAGTTGATTCCATATAAGTTGATCTTCACCTCTTGCAGGTAAGGAGACTGAACGACAAGCTGTGAATTGTCGTGGTAAATTAACTCCTGCTCTTCCCAAATTCTAATTTTGTAACCCTGTGGGATATGTAAACATGAATCCACCAGGGATTTCATTTGAAAAACTCCTAATATCAATCCATCGAACTGATTTTCTCGCAATAGTGGGTAAGATACTAAAAATCCTTTATCGCCTTGAACAAGATTAACTGTTTGGCTCACAGTTATTTGATGGCGAAGCTGTGCTATCTCTAGTGCGGTGCGTTCTCGTAATTTCTGGCTGATATCCAGATTTTCTGCGGTTTCATTCTCTGATTCAGGTACAATCCACCGTACCTGAAATGAACTATCAACCCATTGGATTGACTGATATCCGCTCAAGTCTTCGATTTGGGCTGCTGCATCTGCTTCCCATTCTGGCCGAGGTATATCACTACGGATTGAATAGCGTTTTTCCATGCGCTTTAATGCCAGAATGCGAGTTTTGAGTTCGCTAGTTAATTCAATTTTGAGAGCGATCGCTTGCTGTTGTACAAGTTGTGCAATTTGGCTCTGCTCTGCAATTAGTAGTTTTTGCCATAATATGCATACTGGAATTGAAACGAGAATTCCCACTAATAGTGGTAACCATAATCGTTTGCTAAAAAAATTCACAGATTTAAAGGAATCATATCTGTGATGCCTACCCACTTATTTTTCCTCCAGAGCTTGTGGCACAAACTTTAACTGTTATTTGTTTTTAAATTCGCAATTTCATGAAAAAATTATATTTTTTTCCACAGATATATTTTTATTTTAAACTAGGATTTTTATTATTTGTCAGGATAATTAATTATGATGAAATTTTGATCTCATATCAGAATGAGGATTTTTTTTAAATTATTAATCATCTGTTTTGCCTATGAGTCAATTGGCTCAGATTTTGCACAGTTATACAGGCACAATTCGATATGAGCGCTCAAGCCGAAGTCCGAAAGTTAAAGCAACCGCCAAGGAGGTTAAGACATAAACGGATAATCGAACTTAGACACCAAAAGGGTTTTAACCCACTCCCCGGTTACTGAGCGACTTGTACTGAGCGAAGTCAAAGTAAGTCTAAGTAACTCCCTACTCCCTACTCCCCAGCTATAAAAAGCTTTATTTTCTCTTAGTCCGCCCAGCAAGGTTAGCCCTACCTAGCGGACTGCAAAGCCTTTGGCGTAGAGTCCCGTAAGGAAGGAACTTAGTTTGTTGTCCCCCGATTTCTCATGGACAGGGTTCTAACTCTTTGACTGAATTTTTTTGACTAAATCATTAAAAGGTTGCCAATTATCTTCTTGGGCGATAGGTTCCCAGATCGATTCAATCAGCGGTCTTAATAATGCTGTTTGGGGATTATGTTTAGCAAGAGTTTGGGCAATTAGATTCATATGTTCAGAGTCAAAAGAATTAAGAATTTTATGATACAGTACAGACCAATTCTCCAAAATCTGTGCCGCTGATGATGTTGGTATAATATCGGTATTCTTCAGCACTAGGTCTGGCTGATCTCGCCATTGAGAAACAAAGGTACGCGCCAGTTCATAGAAAAACTGGTGATAACCGACTTGGCTATCTTGTAGAAATTGAATAGTTAAATTTAACAGTTCATTTGCTTCTGGCAAATCTAACTGCTCAAAACCCAACTTTTTCAACATTAACGCCCGGTATTCAGCTTGATAATACTCATTGAATTTGGTTAATGCTGACTCCATTTCGCCTTTGTCAATAATTGCTTTTAAAGGTTCTTGAAGCATTTCTAAATTCAACTGACAAATACTTGGTTGATGGCTATAACAATAGCGTCTATAGTAGTCGAAATAAGCAGCTGTAAAGTATGGGTCATAAGTGGGAATGAACGCATAAGGACCATAGTCAAAGCTTTCCCCTGTAATTGACATATTGTCAGTGTTCAGGACTGCATGACAAAAGCCAGCCGCCATCCACTGCGCTGCTAGTTCTGCGACTCGTTTGACTAATTCTGCATAAAATAAAACATACTGATTTTTTGACTCTATTAAGTGAGGGTAATAATACTGAATTACGTGGTCTAGGAGTTTCTGGCTTAAATCAGCTCGCTGCAAATAATGCAAGCGTTCAAAAGTGCCAAAACGGATATGGGAACTGTTCACCCTGACCATCACAGATGAGCGAGTCGGTGAAGGTTCATCACCCCGCCACAGGGATAAACCAGTTTCAATCATTGTCAAACACCGAGAGGTGCGTACCCCTAATTGATGCAATGCTTCTGCTGCTAGAACTTCTCGCACTCCGCCTTTAAGTGTAAGCATTCCATCACCACCACGAGAGTAGGGTGTTTTACCGGAACCTTTTGTACCAAAGTCGTACAATTCGCCATCTGTAGCGCGGACTTGTCCGTAGAGAAAGCCTCTACCATCACCCAAGTTAGGATTATATGAGCCAAATTGATAGCCGTGGTAACGCAATGCTAATAATGGTTTGCGTCCCTGAAATTTACCAAAGGCGTTGCTAAAATCTTCGTCTGTAACGGCTTGGGGGTCTAGTCCCAAAAGAGGTAGCAGTGCATTATTGCGCCAGCGTAAGATATGCTGGGGAAAATCCTCTGCACTTACCTCGTCGTAGTAATCATCACCCAAAGATGCCAATGCTGGTTCGTAGTTGAGGGTGAGAAAAGGATTATGAGAATTTTCGTTGTTGGGAGTTTCAGCCAGATTCATCACGCACAAAGCTAATTGATTCTACCTTTTATCCTACCGTTGGCAGCAGGCAGTGTGAACTGAATTACTGAATATTACTGTGATCTGGCAATTTGATTTAATTTGCACACACAAACATTGCCTCAGATCCCGGACTTGTTGAATTCGTCGGGGATATTTTTGGGTCGTAACTTTTTGAGGATGGCTATATCCGGTGATTAATTGTATTTTGGCATATTTATTAATAAGAAAACTGGTGCTATTGAAATATGTTTAAGCAGATTTGGCAAGAACAAAACGAGGAGGTTTTTGTTTATATGTCGGCAGGAAAGGATATTTTTGCTTTGCCTTTAGCTAGCTGGTTTGATGGCATTGTTATGCTGGTAATTGCTACAGATATTCGTTCACAGGATAAAGTGAGAGCGACGATGCTCCTTTGACCTTTGGCGATGCCCACAGCCAACATGAGCGCAAAAAAAGTAGTATAAATCAAATATACCCTTGCAATCTACAAAAGAATCTCTGCCAATGCATCCTAAAAAAGTTACCGTACCTACTCGCGTTATCGGTTTAATTAGCGGCACTTCCGTAGATGGTATAGATGCTGCCTTGGTAGAGATTTGTGGTAGTGATTTGGATTTGAAGATTTCTTTGCTAGCCGGGGCTACATATCCCTATACCCCCGAATTAAGAGAAAAAATTCTAGCCGTTGGCGCAGGTGTTGCCATCTCAATGGCAGAATTAGCAGAAATAGATGATGCGATCGCCAAAGCCTTTGCCCAAGCGGCTCAAAATATCCAAATCGGTCACCAGCCAGCAATTTTGATTGGTTCTCACGGTCAAACTGTTTACCATCGACCGCCCCAGGGGGGAAGTCAAAAGTCAATCAACTTGAATTCTCACAACCCTCTAGGTTACAGCTTACAATTAGGTCGCGGTGGGTTGATTGCCCATCTGACAGGAATTATTACTGTGAGTAATTTTCGCTTGGCAGATATAAATATTGGTGGTCATGGTGCGCCCCTGGTGCCGAGAGTCGATGCTTTTTTGCTTAGTGATTCAGTACAAGGACGTTGCATTCAAAATATTGGTGGGATTGGCAATGTAGCTTACATTCCGCCTCGTGGTGGTGACTGGCTCTCAAAAATTCGCGGTTGGGATACTGGCCCCGGAAACAGTTTATTGGATTTGGCAGTGGATCATTTAACTGATGGTGCTAAGTCCTATGATCAAAACGGCAATTGGGCAGCCAGTGGTGTTCCTTGTGATTCATTAGTAGAACAATGGCTCCAGCAAGATTACTTTCATCTACCCCCGCCTAAATCTACAGGTCGTGAGTTATTCGGTGTGGCTTACCTGCATCAGTGTTTAAAAGATGCCGCACCTTACCAACTCAATCCAGCTGACCTACTGGCGACACTCACAGAATTTACCGTGGCGACAATTGCTCACAGTTATCAGACTTTTTTACCCCAAATGCCGCAGCAGGTGTTATTGTGCGGTGGCGGTAGTCGGAATCTGTATTTAAAACACAGGTTACAGTTATTGTTGCCATCAGTGCCAGTTTTGACTACAGATGAAGTCGGCTTGAATGCGGATTTTAAAGAAGCGATCGCCTTTGCGGTTTTAGCCTACTGGCGACAGCTGGGGCTGACTGGTAACTTACCTGCGGCCACTGGCGCACCTTGTGAAATACTTTTGGGAGAAATTCATTCCCCAGTAGGGATCAGTTGCGTTCAGAAATAACATCAACCACAGGGAACAAATGAAGCCTAGTCAACTCAATATGATCAGGATTCAATCCCTGTTTTGCCTGATGAAAGCTGAATTTTGAATTGTTTATCACCCCCCTGATTTGGAGCGCTAGAGCGCAAACCAGTATGACAATAGTATTTCTATTTACGTCGTGCTGTACTAGGGGTATTGGATCAAGACAAGGAACATACAAGGTGACTCACACTTTTTTATTGGAACCAGGGCGCTGGACAATGGAAGGCAATTGGCTGGAGCGTGATGGTATGCCAATCAGCGTGAAAGGTAAGACCTTGGTGGCTAGAAGTCGAGATAACTGGTTCACGATGGCAACAAAGCTGACATTTCCGGGTAGCGATCGCGCGGAAATCTCTCTGCAATATAAGGGGCGCTTGGACAAGGAAGAACGCCAATATAGTTTTTTACTCCAACATAATCTTTTAGGAAAGATTGAAGGTGAGGGTTGGATCGGTGTAGAGACTATTGTGCAGCGTTACTGGGTACTAGGCGATCGCCAACGTCGGAGTGGCTTTGAAACCATGCACCGCATCTCAGAAGAGACATATTATCTCAGCAGTGGAGTCATGGCAGGTCATGTCTTAACCAATACAATGGAAGGAAGCTTAGAGCGTCAGCCAAAATAGACCAAGGAACTTCATTCCCTATGTTTTGAGAAAGAAGATATCTAGTTAGCCAAAATTGGGCATCCTAAAACTAGATCAATCTCAAATTGCCGCAGATAATCAAATATCAAGATAAATTTACCACCTATTGTATGGGTGTTAATCACGTTTATTGAACCTTGGAGTCGAATTTTCTATGTCAGACCCCAACATTGGTCGCTTTCTCGGCAAACGTTACCAGCTTCAAGAGTTAATTGGGACTGGAGCTATGGGTCGGGTTTATCGTGCTAAGGATATTTTGTTGGGAGGCGTACCTGTAGCTGTAAAGTTTCTGGCCTTGTCCCTACAAAATAAAAAGATGCAGTTGCAAGAACGCTTTGAACGTGAAGCGAAAACCTGTGCCTTACTAGGGCAAAAAAGCATCCACATTGTCCGAGTCATGGACTACGGTGTAGACGAAAATGAAACGCCGTACTACGTGATGGAATACTTGCAAGGACAAAGCCTCACCCGGATTATCCGCCAACAAAATCAAAATCTATCTTTCCCCAGATTTTTGAGTATGGCGCGTCAAATCTGTTTGGGGTTGAAGTGCGCTCATGATGGTATCCCAGTTGATGGCGCAGTCTACCCAATTATTCATCGTGATATCAAGCCCAGCAATATGCTGGTGATTCAAGACCCTAGTTTTGGGGAATTAGTCAAGGTTCTGGATTTTGGGATTGCTAAGTTACTACAAGCAGATATCGACCAGACAAAATACTATTTAGGCACAATGGCTTATTCCTCTCCTGAACAAATGAAGGGTAAGGAATTAGACAATCGCGCTGATATTTATAGTTTGGGCGTGATGATGTTCGAGATGCTTACAGGCAAAATGCCCCTAGTCGCACCAACTCACTCTTTTAAGGCATGGTATAAAACACATCACTTGGAAGAACCACGCACCTTTGCTACAGTTGCTCCCACCTTGCAAATTCCCCAGTCAGCCCAAGATTTAGTCATGAGTTGTCTGGCTAAAGCCGCAAGCGATCGCCCCCAAAGCATTGGTGAGATCCTCGAAGTTCTAGAATCTTTAGAACAGGATGATCTCCAGCAAACAAGTTCACCTGATGATCATGCAGCGACTCAAGCCCTGGCTATTAGGGATGAGTTGGAGCCAAAAAAAATCGCCAACTTGCCAGTATCCTTACCAAAGGAGAAACTTGATCAAGTTCACAATGCAACATGGCCGACCAATAAACCAATTGCCGATATTGTTTTCCCGAAATCCATCCAGTCCAATGGGGAGATGGTACCAGCCCTATGGGTGATGCTACCGCAACCAGAAATTAACAAACGCTTAAGCTGTAATCTGTATAATCAATTTCTGTTTATTACTACTCCCCACCCAATGTTGCTCTGGATTACTGTGATCTACAACCGCCAACATGGGGCTAAATTTTTACCTTATTACTTGGATATGAAAACTAGTCTGGGTCAAGAAATCGCAGGCTTACTGGCACAGAAAGGTTCCTATCGTCTGTTGTTATTTGCACGAGAAGTACCAGATCGCTGTTCTCATGTCTTAATATCCAGTATTGACCCAGCCCAACCCCAGCGACTGCAACAATGGATAGCAATGAGTAAAAGCTTTGCCTCCTCTGCTAATCCTCATCTGAGTAAAAATTTACTTAAAAGCGAGTACGAAAAAATTAAGCCCACAATTCTGACAAAGTTGGAAACATCTACCACCGATATGTCCTTGAACATTTCTAGATAATTTGTCAGTGATCTCTGAAGCACCCCACATATCATAAATTGTCCTTTTTGCAGAATGTAAAGCTTTGTGAAGAAAAATCTCTATTCAGTTGTAAGCTCTATTTATAAAAAATATAATGGCTATCAGTGACAGTTACAAAACTGTATTTACAGCAGTACAAAGCTCATTGAACCCATGACATAGACTCTACTTGAGTCAGCCTACACAGCAGCAAATTTTCAGAGCCTCATCCCCTGCAAGCAGATCAGAAATCAGCAAATTTTCCACCAATAAGCTTCTGGATATATTAAAACTAGCCAGGCTGTAAATCCATGCAATGGTCAAATAACCCAAATTTCAATTAAATTTGGTCAAGCCTGATGTTTAATTTCACCCCAAAGCCACAGTAAATTGGTAAAAAAATCGAGCTGAGTCAGGTTTTTGCTGAGAAATTATCACTATCAATATTCAGTTGTTTATTTGAGTTGACGCCCCAGCATCCCCAGCTCTTTTCCTTCGTGGAACTAAGCAAGAGAAGGAGGTCGCCCACTGCGACACACATACTAGTCTATGCCATAGTGGAACCTGAATCTAAGCCCCACTGATGCTTGAGCAACTCTTGATAGGTTGCTTCCCGCACCATCATCTGTTCATAAAGCTTGACCAAAAAGTCTTTAGCTTGGTCGTTGCTCATGTGCTGTACTTGACTAGCAAAGGATCGGATGCTAAATTGCTGTTCCAAAGATAGTTCGATGGGTTGGCTCATAATAAACTCCGAGAAAAACAACGCGTAAAATTGATGTCGATGTTGATTACAGAAGTTACAAATGTATAATAAGTGATTCAGTACATTTTATCTATTTGTACCTCTGTATTAAGAAAGATAACAATTGTTTGACGAATTGCCCACATCCTTATGGGTAGGATTCCCCTTTTGATCTCTTGCACCTCAGCCAACTGATGTATAACCTAGGGTTACCAAAGCTTATCTTGGGCAGAAATAAGTTTTTGTATACCATCTGTTAGTTAGTTGGAATACTCTGATTTACTTCCCACTCATTTCAACGTCTCCTGTCAAGGGGTGCTGATTGAGGGATAGGAAAAGGTGTTAAGGGTGAATTATATTCGCCTTATATGATGAGGTGCAAAAAGTCAAGTTACCAGATTGTGTAATATCCGCCTCCAATAGGTAATTTTTGAGGTTAAAAGTATTTGTATCAAGTTGTATATAGGAAAAATGCTCAGGTTGAACAAATTGCTGAGTATATCTACTAAAAAACTAATTTATGGGCAATTTTGGATTTGAAATTTTTAGTTTTTGGTCGAAACCAATCTAAAATAAGTCAACCCTATGGGCTTTTGGGTAGGGAAAATCCAAAATTGCAATTTTCATCGATCCTTGAGCTTTCTATTCAACTGAGACCATGACGATGGTGATGTTATCGTGTCCACCCTGATCTTTGGCTGCTTCAATGAGAGCTAGGGAAGCTGTTTCCAAGATGGCAGAGTTGCGGAGGTGATCAGCAATATTTTGTTTGTTCAATTCTTCGGTCAAACCATCACTGCATAACAGCAGGCGATCGCCTAATTTCACATCTAGGGGTTGCACATCAACTTGATGTAAGTCTTCCCTTCCCAAACACCGGGATAAGATATGGCGGTAGGGGTGATTTCGGGCTTCATCTTCAGTAATGTCACCTAGTTTGATGGCTCTGGCTACCCATGTATGGTCTTCTGTCACCTGTTCTAATTGCGACTCCCGAAACCGATATAACCTGGAATCACCAACGTGAGCGCACCAAGGCGAATCTGTGGAGCGAAAAATCACGGCGACGACTGTAGTCCCCATGTCAGCGCGTTCGGGATGCTGTTTCTGATCCGCTATAATGGCTTTATTTGCTTGCCATAGGGCATTTTCTAGCAATTTGGGAGTCGGTTCAGCAGTATCCCAGTGGGACACCAAGAAGGCTTGAATTTCTTGCGTGGCGATGCGACTGGCTTGTTCACCTCCAGCATGACCACCCATACCATCAGCAACAATAAAAAATCGCCCATCAGGATCGATATAGAAAGCATCCTGGTTGCTAGAACGAATGAGTCCCGGATCGCTAGAACCGGTGAAGTTAAGTTTCATAATTTTTGAGAACAATTAATACGTCCGGTCATAACGGTCGAGGCGTAACAGCAAGCGAATCAGGATAACTGAAATTGCTGCTGCAATTAAACCAGCTAGCACGGCCAGCCATACATAACGACTAACCAATAAAATTGTAGCTGAAAGAGTAAATCCACTGATGATTAGAGCGTAGGTTGTGCCTAGTTGGATATTGCTCTGTCTGCGTAGCAAACGCTCAGTTTCTATAGAGCGGACACGCACGCGCATATCTCCGCGTTCTAATTTCTCTAGTGTATCCTCTAATCTCCGGGGTAGCCCGAATGCAGTGGTACTGACTTGCACTGCTTGGCGACTTAATTCATTGATAAAGCTATTATTATCAGAACCATTCATATTTGTTATTAGTTGCATTGCATATGGTTGGGCAACTTCCATAAAGTTAAATTCTGGATCTAAACCTTTGCCTACCCCCTCAAGAGTAGAAAAGGCTCGCATCACAAAAGTGAAGGTTGCAGGAAATCTAAATGGCTGATTATAAGCTAATTCATACAAATCGTCACTGATTGCGGACACAGATTGATTTTCAAAGGGCTGATCCATGAAATGGTCCAGCATATACTGGACAGAACGCCGCACAGGCCCCATATCATCCGTAGGTGCGATCGCCCCTAAATCGATCAAAGATTGGACAACGCGATCGCCATCTTTTTGAGCAATCCCAAACAGCGTTTCCATCAGCCCTTCACGCACATCAGATTTAATCTGCCCCATCATGCCGAAGTCATAGAAGATTAAATCACCATTGGGGCTAACAGCAATATTGCCTGGATGAGGATCAGCATGGAAAAAGCCATTATTTAGCAGCTGCAACAAGTAAGCTTGAGCGCCTTGACGTGCTAGCACCTTGCGATCTAAACCAGCTGCTTCTAAAGCTTCGTATTGGCTAATTTTAATTCCGGGGATATATTCTAAAGTCAATATTTTAGATGAAGCGTAACGCCAATAAACTCTGGGGACTTTTACCCATTCATAGCCGCGAAAATTCCGGCGAAAAGTATCAGCATTGCGACCTTCGTTGAGATAATCAATTTCTTCCCAAAGAATGCGACAACACTCTTCGTAAATCCCTAACCAATCTCGCCCCCGTCCCCATTTCGGATGGTTTTGAAAGTAGCGGGTGATGCCCTTGAGAATCTGTAAATCAATTTCAAATAGCTTTTTTAGTCCAGGGCGCTGTACTTTCACCACAACTGATTCCCCGGTGTGCAGTAGAGCTTTGTGTACTTGCCCTAAACTAGCAGCAGCCAGGGGAATAGGTTCAAAATTATGGAATAATTCCGGAATTTTCTTGCCTAGTTCCTCCTCAATACTTGCTTCTACTTGCTCATAGCTAAAGGCAGGCACTTTGTCCTGTAACTTGGCCAACTCTTCCACATATTCGCCGGGGAATATATCAGCACGGGTAGAAAACAATTGCCCGACTTTAATAAAAGTTGGCCCTAAGTCCAACAGGGTATTACGAATCCAGACGGCTTGAGCTTTGCGTCTAGCAACTTGCTTGGCCTCCGTCACACCGCCAGCATAACTCCAAGATTTGTTGTAACGCCAAAGCTTGAACATTAAGGTCAAAACAAAAGACCAAATGTCCACAAAGCGCCGTCTGCTAGAGTAGTTTTCCCGATTCCAACGGTATGCCTGATCTGAATAACCTGTTTCCATATTTTTTGTTTACCGTTGGTTGTTAACCAAATCACTTGGATGAAAAGACACTCTGATTTCTGAACAATTTACCAGCAAGCGTCATGTAACCATGACTAATGACTCAATCTATAGAGAATTGCTGCGATAACGTTGCAATTCATTTCTTAAGAGGGCAATTTCGGCTCTGAGTTCATCGATTGTTGCTTGCAAGTCCACAGGCTCAGAACTAGAGTACCCACCGGGGGTAGTTTGACCAGCATTAGCAGCCTCTGCTGCCCGATTTGCCCGTTCTAGGACTTCTTCTGTGAACTGGCGCATTTGCTCTCTGGCTTCGGCATCAAATTTGCCCAAATCGCTCAAAGCGTCGGTTACAGCTACCTCTAGGCGCTCATTCATTACTTCTGCTACAGCTCTGCCTACGAAAAAGGCTTGTACAAGGGGGTTACTCATAAATTTTTGTTACGTTGCTCCGCAAGAGAATTATAACTTGCCTGCTTGCTTTGCGGCTTCTGCTGGGGAGCGATAAATTTGAAGTTCCAGACATTTATCATAATTTGGGGTGATTGCGGCACAGCAGCGGATGTACTTTGCCAAAATATGGCATTTTTATACATTGTGGCAGATTAAGAGTTCTTGGTAATATGGCTCTGGTGTGCTGGGTAAATAGGTGGTCATTTGCAAAGTTTGGTCTTGCAATTTGAAACCTTGGGTAATGTTGATGTGGCCATTAGCGAGCAAGATGCCCGACCCACAAGAATTTTTGGGCTATTTTTGAGATCCTAAGTGTTTGGGAATTAGTGAGATTTTACGTAAAGACGCAAAAGCGCAAAAATACTTTAAATATTTATATCTTTATGGTAGATAATTCAAATTATTATAAGTATAATTTATAAGCATAAAGTATTTAAGTAATATTACTTAAATACTACTTTCAGCTAAATTTTTTCATGATATATTTTCAGAGGAAGCTTGTATGACAAAGGTAAGTCTAGATGCACTGATTCCGAGAGAAGCTTTTGAAGTACAAGATCAGCAAGGCCAACATACAGGCAGAAATATTACAACTTTGTCTATTAGAGACTTAGAAGGATCTTCGTTTTTCTTTTCAGCAGTGCGTAAGCCTGATTTTCAAAGAGAAACTAATGAATGGGACGCTCAAAAAATATGTGACTTAATAAAAAGTTTTCTTGATGGTGATTTAATTCCAGCAGTTATTTTATGGAGAAGTGCTAGTAGTTACACTTTCGTAATTGATGGTTCGCATAGACTTAGTGCTTTAGCAGCCTGGATAAATGATGATTATGGTGATGGCACTATTTCCCAAGAATTTTATGATTATAACATTCCAGAAGAACAGATTGAAGCATCAAAAGAAACTAAAAAAATTATTGATAAAAAAATAGGTTCTTTTAAAGAATATCAATGGTCTATAAAGCATCCTGATAAAGTCAAGCCAGAAATTGCTGCCCGTGCTAAAAGCTTAGGTACTTTGGCTATTCAAGTTCAATGGGTTGAAGGTGACTCATCTAAAGCAGAAGAATCATTTTTTAAAATTAATCAACAAGCAGCACCCATAAATGATACAGAATTGCGTTTATTAAAAGCCAGAAAAACACCAAGTGGTGTTGCTGCTCGTGCAATTATTAGGAGTGGAAAGGGACACAAGTATTGGTCAGGATTTTCAGAAGATAATCAAGATAAAATACAAGAAATTTCCCAAGAAATTAATAATATTCTTTTTAAACCTAATTTCAAAAATCCTATTAAAACTTTGGATTTGCCAATTGGAGGCAAAAATTATTCTTCACAAAGTTTAACATTAATATTAGAGTTTATAAATATAGTAAAT
>NZ_CAWQOY010000139.1:0-38257 GCF_963896525.1 Nodularia sp. LEGE 04288 | reverse complement strand
GGAGGGGCTAGGGGTGGGGTGTTATGACACAAAAAAGAATTTCCCGACTTGTGTGTACACAGTAGCCGTTGTGGTGGGGAGTAGAAGGATGAAAATTGTCTCATGCGATCGCGTCTGTTGGGACTACGAATGAGTCACTGCTGAAGCAAAATTCACCGTGTAAGGCTCATCCATCGGTTGCTGAGTACTGGCTTTGATCGCATCAAGATAGCGGCGCAAAACTAGCACTTGGGGGAAATTGGGACGATAAGTAAGATTTCCTTGCTTTTCAAACAGTGGTGCAGATGCGATCGCTTGGTAGTAAGAGTTATTCTGAGAACTGCTACTCAACCAGGTAGAATCAGACGTTGCAGGTATCAAACCCGGAGGTAACTCACCTTCTAAGAAACCTAACAAGCGTTGCTGACAAATACTCGTATTAATCCCACAACCCTCAAATAGCTGGATAATTTCGCTAAAAGATAAAGTTCGATCTGGCAAAAGCCCCAGCAATTCCATAAACAAGAAATAATCGGTGTACTGTTGCTTCGGTGCTTCTAAAACCTGGGGATGCAAAGGTAACATCGCCAAACCATAAGCTACCCGACTACACTTGGGAGCGCCGTTTTCACCGAGATACAAATCTTGAATAATTTTCGTATTGGGCAGTTTTTGCCGTAGCCAATTATTCACAACTCCTAAAGAAGCCACACCGCCAGTTAAAATAGCTTGATTAATTGCTTCGGTGGGTATACCACGAGCCACTAACAACTTGTTAAATTCTCGATTTAAGCGGCGCACAAAGGGGACAAACACATGGTTTTCTAAATCTCGGCGCTGTAATACCCACCGTTGATCTGCTAATTCCAGGGCAAAAGAGTCTTGATTTTGCAAAATTAGCTTTAAGGCCAACGCTGCATCTAGCACCGCCTGTCCTAACACCGAACTTTCTAACTTCTGCTGGAGAAGAATCCGCGCTGTAATATCTGGCTCTCCTACTTGGGGTAAATCTAATTCGTCCAAACCCAAACTTTGCCAACGGATTTGATCCAAACCAGGAACAGTAGGTTGCCATTGCCAAGAATTATTGTTAACTATTGTACCATCTCCCTGGTTGAGATCCCTGGCTTGCCGATATTTTGGGGGAAACAGTAACTGGCAAATAATATCTTGCTCAATTCCGTTACTCGCGTAGGCAAAACTATGGAGCATAAAATCATTGTGCGCCAATTGTTGCAGGTTATCTGGCAAATCCACCAGTGTCATTTCGGTTGTAGTTGCCCCAATATTAATCACAAAAGTGTTACCAACCAAAGAATCATCGTTTGCTTTGGCTGGATGAAAACCTTGGGAATCGCTGATTTGGACTGTTTCACCATCAGCGCTATCGAGTATGCTCAGGAGACTGGCGATCGCTTCCTCCACAAAAAATACTTGCTGTGGATGTTGGACTAATTTGCTAGTCAGTACAGCTTCCCGGACATTAAAGCGATATTGTTCTGTCCAGCTAGATGGAGAGGTGCAGATCACACCAGCAATTTGATTAATAACGCTATGGAAAGTTTCTTCATTTAAACCCACAGCACTAGCGATTAAACCTTGAGTTGTACTCTGGCGGTCTGATTTCAAAGTCAACAGTAACTTAGAAAGCGATCGCACAACCCAAACCAAAGGCCCCGCAGAAAACTTGTTGAATTGCAATACAGGCTCCCATTTTTGTTGTTCATTTTTATATGGGATAGCCACCTGTAAATATGGCTTTAACTGCACTGAGTAAAAATTACGCTTCGGAATGTCCGCCGCCGCCTCTGTTTCTGGGTTTTCAGTCTCTCCTTGAGGTACAGAAGCACTCGGCAGATAAACCTCTGCTGGTAAACGAAACGATTCCTGAAAAGAAGTCACCCCCGGTGGGTTTTCTGCTGACCAGCAGATAGGATAAACCACAGAATTAGAACGATTCAACAAAGCCGCAGAAATTCCAGTTGTACCCACATCAATACCTAGATACCAAACTGAATCCAGCGGATTCACAGAATTGGAAATTGAAGAGCTTTCATTTCCCGCCGTTGTCACCTTCTCTCTGATTTCAGTTGTGGGACTAAAGTCTAAATCAGCTTCTGTTTGCGGCCAAGATATCGGGTTAACTTGGAATACATCCACACCAGACTCAGCAAAATTTGGTCTATCAGAGTCAGTCAGAACTTGCTCATCTACGCTATCTGCAAAACCCGCAAAAATATCCAAATTTGCATCAGGCTTCAGCATTTCATCAAAATTGGCTAAATCTTGATTCAATTGTTGCATCTGCTCTTCATCCAGAGTAATATCCGGCAGATTGGCAGACTGGCTTTCCCCTGGTGAAAGCAAATTTTCTTCAGGCGAAGCCGCAATGTAGTTATCTAAATACCTCTGAGCCTCATCATTAACTACGACTTCCGACTGGTAGCTCACAGTCGTTGCTTTCGCTATTACTGCTGCTGTTTCCAAATCAGAAGAGACACCCAACCCCGGCTCTTCACCCCCTAAATCAGCAAATAAGTCCCTCAGCGATCTAATCGTATCAGCACTAGTTGGCTGCATAGAGACATTCTCAGTTAATGCCACTTCTGTTGGCGACAACCCAGAAAAACCGGGTGATTCATCTGAGTTGGAATCTTCCTCAAAAAACAATTCTTGCCATGACTCTGATTCTGCATTTGCTTCCTCCAACCAAGGATCGGAAAGCTGTTGCACTGGTTGAATTGGAGATGCTGGTGTAGTCTCGGCAATATCATCTTCTGGGATCACCTCTGTTTCTAAAGGTTGAATTGGAGATGCTTGTGTAGTCTCGGCAATATTCAACGATGATAAATCTTCCCCAATTACCTTGGAAGTTACATCAAGGTTCAGATTAGTAAAATTATCATTACCCAATAAACTGGCATAAAGTTGTTCTACTTGATCATCAAGTAATTCCAAACTATCCGGCTGGACTTCACTTGCAGTATCACGAGATAATTCTCGATCATCTATACCAAGCGCCAAAAGCATTGCATCCAGATCATCTGTAACCACTACATTTTCTTCTTCCTGATTAAATGTCAGTGAAGGCGAAACCTCTGGCGCTATAAATTCCCACGACTGACTTATTTCATCACTGATCGTATCTGGTTGTATTGTTGCTGGCGCAATAGTATTTGCTTTCGTTGGTAATGATGCTAATGGAGATAAGGTTTGATTTTTTTCCAACTCTGGAAAAGATAACAAAGTCATCGGAGCTTGTTGCTGCAAGTTCTGCGTTAAATTGTTCACAAAGTTCGCCATTAACTGCTGTCCCTGCACACCCGTACTGTGCATTCTGGCCAACCCTTGAGATAATGACTCGTGATAAGTATTGATATTGCGTTGTAGTGCCTCAAAGACGAAATTCACAGTTCCATCTAGGGATAATAGACGTTGATCCAGTTCCCTGGTCAGATGAGTTAACCGATCTCCCTGTTGTGATGATTCTAAGAAAGGTTGAGTCCCCGAAGATGTTACTTCTCGGTTACTGTGATCATTATTACTGGTAGAACTGGAGTCATGGACGACATTATCCGCGATCTGTGGCGTTAAATTAGAGCCAATGCGACTCATCAGTAACTGCAAAAATTCCGCAATCATCTGCTCTTGGTTAGCCCACTGCTGGCTTAAAGAGTTGTTGTGCAGTCTCCTTTGCTCTAGCTGTCTAATTTCCTGGACAAGAGTTGCTCGCTCTTGCATCATTGCGGCTAATTCTACTTGCAACGGCTGTATTAATGCCGATAATTCGCTTTTTAATTGCTGAGATAGTAAACTACTTTGTTCCAGCTCCCCTTGGTTCTGCCCTACTGATAGCTGGCTTGGCGTACCCATAGATTGGCTATGAGTTTGATTAACAAATTTCTCTAACAAAGGCGACCTTTGCAAGTCTCCAGTCAGTTGGTTTTGGTCATTACTATTGACAATCTCACTTTCTCTTTGCTCAACAAGGAAGTTACGAATTTTTTCTAACACCTCTCTGCTTTCCGGCGCTTGACTAGACAAAAGCCTAGACAGGCGTTTACCACTGCTGTTGAGTAAGTTATCAATGTCTGCAATCAATGTTTGGATTTCATCTGCGCGGGAAGTCACTTTAAATTACCTTAGCTAGAACTGTACTTTAACTTGTTATATGAGAATTACTGAAGAATTAGGAAATTTGCGAAAGTGGGAACCCAAGGGACTCCTCACTGGAATTATGTCATGGCGTTTCCTCATCTTCAGGAACAAAATTATCTGTGTATCCTGCACTCAGTAGGAGTGGGTATAGCTACGCCACGCCAGCCAACACATATATTATCAACCATTAACGATGTTATAAATACACCCGCCCCTACTCCGTGTCTACATCTGTGTTCATCTGTAGTTAATTTATTCTATGGCTACGCCACGCCAGCTATCGCTGATGTAGAGACGGGATTAATCAGGTCTCTAGTACCGCCGTGAAGTCAAAAATCAAAAGTCAAAAGTCAAAAAGCTTATAAAATGGGCTTTTCATGGATTTTGAATGGTCTGTTTATTTACGCCGACTTGTACTAGTAGGCGAGAAATGCTATATGGATGACTCAAAGAGTTATTATTCATCAATTAGCGCCCGTTTTAGCCGATTAACTTGACGGTGATCAGAAATCTAGAAATACAAAAGTTATTCCGAATTTATTTTTATACAAGTGCTTTGCCACTCAGCATACACACGATGTGACAGCTTTTAAGACGTGTCTAGTGATCAAAAAAATCTAAAAATTCTACAGATTTCTACCTACATGAGCAATTAATGTCGCTAACCAGTGGCTGAATGGCAAGGGGCATTTTTTACTTGAGTTTTGCTCTGCGTGATCAGCTAAAAATATGACATTAGCAAAAATTTACTATCTTGAGTATCATTAATATTGTTTGTTAATATTTTGCAGTCATAAAATTTGCAATGCAGTGGACTCCCAAATAATACTCCCAGAAGGTAATAATATACTGTGTGCAAAACATTTAAGTAATTGTAACCTATAGGACTCCTACTTGATTTTTGAATAAGACTGAGTACACATCTATCCCTGATTTCCTTTTTTCGCTTCCTTGTTCCTGAGCAGGCAAATAAGCCACAATTTTGCAGTCTTTCGTGCTACAAAATGTAGTATATTTTTGTGCCAGGGGCAATGAACGGTTGTAGTTTAATAGCTTAAGCTGAATATAGCGCCTTGTTTGTTTTATATATATGACAGCTTTAATAAATATGCCGTAATGGAAGACCGATATAGCTTGCAAGCAACCAGCAATCCCTGGATAATCTCGTCTGCGCCCTTTTTTCAAGGGTTGCCAGAAGCTGCTGTACAATTAGCGCTGACCCATCTTGTGACCCGTACACATCCAGCCAACCAAGTGATTTTGCTGGAGAATGACTGGGGTGGTGCTGTATATTTTATATTAGATGGTTGGGTAAAGATTCGTACCTACAACTTGGAAGGTAAAGAAGTTACACTGAATATTATTGGTAAAGGGGAATTGTTTGGTGAAATGGCGGCCTTAGATGAAGTCCCTCGTTCCACTGATGTGATTACCCTGACTCCGACGATGATTGGTAGTATGCCAGCTCAAAATTTTGTCAAGTTACTTCATACAGAACCCTTGGCGGGACTGCGATTGTCACAATTGATGGCTCGACGCTTACGACAAGTAAACCGCCGCCTGCGATTACGAGAATCTGATAGTCAGTCACGAGTAGCCGATACTTTGTTATTTTTGGCAGAAGGACAGGGAACACAAGGGCAAACTGGTACAGAAATCCCCAATTTACCTCACCGAGAATTGAGTAGTTTGAGTGGACTGGCCAGGGAAACAGTTACCAGAGTATTAACCAGGTTAGAAAAAAAAGGGTTGATTACCAAAGATCCTGACACAATTTGTATTCCTGATTTGTCAGCCTTGGAAAAAATGATTGTGTAGAATACCGTTGAGTAATCACTAATTCGGAGTACTGACTATAGCCGAGGACTGACGGCTAAGTCGTTGAAATTTTTTTCACCATGAGCATTTCAGATTCTCTACCAGATGAAAACACATCCCCGGAATTTCCCAAATCTCTCAACAAAAAGTTAGAGCCAGAGCAGTTGCGGCGACCTAGACTAAAAGTTGATGCGCCTTTACGTATGGTGGAAACGGCTTTTTTAGCCAGTGCAGCTAGCTTGATTTGGTTTATTAATTTTTATTTTCCCTTGGGGCCGGTATTACGGATATTTTTTCCCGTACCTATCGCTTTGGTTTACCTGCGCTGGGGCAAAAGAGCGGCCTGGATGGCTGCTGTTACTTCTGGGTTGCTGCTATCAGTGCTAATGGGGCCGGTTCGTAGTCTATTATTTGTGATGCCCTATGGTTTTATGGGTGTGCTTTTAGGAGCAACATGGCACCGTCGTGTTCCCTGGATTGTATCTATCACTCTGGGTACGCTGTTGGGTACATTAGGGGTATTCTTTCGGCTGTGGTTGCTGTCTGTGTTGTCGGGTGAAGACCTTTGGGTTTATGTGATTAACCAGGTAACAGAACTGATAGAGTGGGCATTTCTGAGGCTGCAAATATTAGCTGTTCCTAGTGTGTTTTTGATCCAAGTGGGAGCGGTGGTTTTAATTGTGTTCAATAACTTGATTTATTTGTTTATGGTACACCTGGCAGCATGGCTGTTATTGGATCGTTTGGGAAATTCCATTCCCCGTCCGCCACAATGGGTGCAGGTTCTTATGGATTATGAAGGTTGAATAATTGATTCGTATTTATACTCAAATAGAACAGGGTAAAGAATGGATTACTAAGTATAGAAATTGTTTACCTGTGTTTGCCTGTGTTTTAGGTTTTACTGATACTGGTCTAATTCCGGGGATTTCAGCAGCTGGGATGACTCCAGAAGATCGAAAGTATACTGCTTGTGCTGATGCGGAGTTTTTATATTATGGGGCAGGACGAAAAGCTCTCTATCCCTTACCACCACTGACTGCGGGCGCTTCACCTGTACTAATTTCTCGTGCTGTGGTTGAGGCACTGAATATTCCAGTTTATTTGTTTAATGCTGGCTTACCTCAGCCTCCAGATGTGCCGGTGATTGATTTGGGTGGCTGTCCAGCTGAGTGCTTAAGTACAGGTGCTGCGATGAACATCACGACTGTACATCACTTGCTCAAGCAAGGGCTACTGTGGGGAGAACGCCTAGCTGCCAACAACGTTCAACAAGGATATGTGATTTTAGGTGAGTGCGTTGTCGGAGGTACTACAACCGCTCTGGGGATTTTAACTGGCTTGGGTATAGATGCAGTGGGAAAAGTCAACAGTAGCCATCCTGTTTGTAATCATACACAAAAGTGGGCGGTGGTACAAGCTGGGCTGGAAAGGATGAGGGGAGCCGGCGGAGAATTATTAGATCCCTTAGAAATCGTGGCGGCGGTAGGTGATCCGATGCAGGTGGTGGTGGCGGGAATGGCGATCGCCGCTAGTCGCAGTTGTGGTGTTATGCTGGCGGGTGGAACACAGATGCTGGCGGTTTATGCTTTGATGAGTGCGATCGCTGATGCTTATGATTTATCTTGGCAACCAGCTGAAGTCGTCGTAGGTACCACCCGATGGGTAGCGGAAGATCCCACTGGTAGCACCGTTGACTTAGCCCTCAGCTTAGGTAAAACAATCCCTCCCCTACTTGCTACTCAGTTAAGTTTTGCTAACTCTCGTTATCCCCAACTCCAAGCTTATGAGCAGGGCTTTGTTAAAGAAGGTGTAGGGGCTGGCGCAGCTTGCATTGCTGCTCATCTGAGCCAAAATTGGCAGCAACATCAACTTTTAACTGCCATTGAAGCTCAACTAGAGCGGCTCGAAGGCTGTTGATTAACTACATATGTTTAATGAATTCTCACTTTCATTAATTGTTCTTCTAAAGCCGCAATGCGATTGTATGCTGCTGTTAATTGTGCTGTTAGTCGTTGTATTTGAATTTCTGGTGTTAAGTTATTATCGCTACCTTGGCGATTCATGTCTAAAGACATACCATCTGTCAATACATCCTTGTGTTGCATTTCTGGATTGAAATTGATCTGTTTTTTTAACTGGTAGCGGCTGACATCAGTATTTTCTACATCATTATTCTTTGCTTGTGTATTTGCTAAAGAACATTCTGAGAAAGCTTGAGCGACTTTATGATCAAGTTGCTCAATCACCTGGCAGAGGGCATCAAGTTTATGACTCAAATTCAGGATCTGCGTTTGTAATGGCTCCATTTAATACCCTTGACAGTAGATTTGCTTGATGTTATTCAATTTACATCTAATATTAACTATACTTTTGAATTATTTAATTTTTCAACAATTTTGTCAGGATACGAATAGTTAAGTATTTATAGATAATCTAACTCAATGCTTTTTATCAGTATTATTGATGATGGTTGTTGCTAAAATTGAAATCAAAAGCAATGATTTCAGGATGCTTCTCTGAAGTCAATCAATGGTTCAGGTTTGACCGCATGATTCCGGAAATACGGACTAATAAGTAATTGGGCTATAATTTTATATATTTATTTAATTTATGTATAATCAAAAATTCCAAATTCCCCATCCCAAATCGATGGATCGACGATCTTTTTTATTGGGTGCAGGAGGGCTGGCGCTTTCGCAGTTGCTGGTTGGTTGTGGCGGAAGCAACCAAAGGAAACTCAATATCCAGTTATTAAAAGGTTCTATCCCCAGTCAGATAGTTCGTCAGTTTCGCCAAAGTGTACAGCCACAGGTAGAGTTAAATTTTTCCCCAGTTGAGCAGATACAGGATTTATTTAAACAATTGCAAGGTTGGCAAGATAAATCAAAAAGCACTGTTCAGCCATTTTGGACTCGCTTTATACCATTTAGGAAATCCCAACCAGCAGTTGCATCTGACTTAGTGACATTAGGCGATTACTGGCTCCAAGCAGCTATTGATCAAAAACTTATTCAACCACTAGAAGCAGCGGAAGTCAAACAGTTAAAACAGTGGTCTGCTTTAGATCAAAGGTGGCAACAACTGGTAACACGCGATAATCAAGGCAACCTGGATACTCAAGGCAATGTTTGGGCGGCTCCTTACCGTTGGGGTAGTACAGTCATTCTTTATCATCGTCAAAAGTTGCAGAGTTTGGGGTGGACACCGGAGGACTGGAGTGATTTATGGCGAGATGGATTGCAGAATCGGATTTCTTTAGTGAATCAACCCAGAGAAGTCATCGGTCTGGTTTTGAAAAAGCTGGGACAATCCTACAACACAGAAAATCTCGACACCATCCCAGGGTTAGAAAATGAACTCAGGGCATTAAACAAACAGGTAAAATTGTACAGTTCTAATAACTACCTAGAACCGCTAATTATTGGAGATACTTGGCTAGCAGTTGGTTGGTCAAGCGACATTATACCCTTGCTGCCGCGTTATCCCCAACTTGCCGCAGTTATCCCCAAATCAGGAACAGCAATGTGGGCAGATTTATGGGTACGCCCTACAGGAGTTAAAAAAGACACTTTCTCATCACAGTGGATTGATTTTTGTTGGCAACCAGACATTGCTAAACAAATTTCTCTGTTAACTAGAAGTAATTCGCCTATTTCCCCTAATATTGCCCCATCCGACCTTCAGGAACCATTTAGAAGTCTGTTAGAAGGTAATCGTGCAGTTTTTGACAAAAGTGAATTTTTGCTTTCCTTATCGCCAACAGCAATGAAGCAGTATGAGTCTTTGTTCGCCAAAATTAAGCAAGAGTAGGAATTAGTTTTGTCTGTTTCTAGAAAGAGCGCAACAATCCTAACCTATTCTGAGTATTGATATTGATCCGGCATGATGCTGGACTTGTAACAAAATTACAGGTATAGGTTGCCAAAAGGTTTTGTTGATAATTGAAGACGCGAAGGTTATAACCGTCTTTTCTGGTACTGCTACCCAACCGATTTACAAAGTCGTAGCGTTCTAGATAGTCTAGCAAGTTCCAAATTTGCTGGTTGACTATGAGGTCTACTCTGGCGGGTTCTTCTTCTTTAGGTGGATATGCTATCCAGTTATCTAAGAGTTTGTTCTCGGAATTTTCTTTTTCCCACCATAAACTAGGTGTAGTTAATCCTTCTGGGTTAATGGTATTGGCTGTCATCACAGCACCATTGGGTTGAGTTAATAAGGCAAGTTCTAAAGGTGCATCTGAAGGCGATGGGACTGGGGCTGTTTCTGCTAGGGAGGGTAAGACTGGTAACAGAAAAATTGTACTGAGGTTAATCGTTAGTATCAGAGGAAGTGATATCTTACGACTTAGTTTGTGTATAAGCATAAACGCATACCATTTTTTATTTGCGAACAATCTTCAATTCGCTCATGGTTTAAGACTAAATAATTGCTGTTGGTGTTTCTAAACTCTCATGGCAAAAAAGCGAAGTCTTTTGTAATCAGCTGTCCAACTATCATCAGAATACATTTTCTGTGGAAGTGTCTGCTCTACCTGACGAATGACTTGTGTTTGCTGGTCAGGAGATAATCCTGTGAGAAAAGTGCTGGCAAACATTTGAATCCAATTTGCCATTCCTGCTTGTTTATCTGCTAGGGGAGTGGGACGGCTAAACAGGATGGCATAAGTGACTTCAAAACCTTGCTGTTCAAGGAGGGTAGAGTATTCGCCAATACTGGGGAAATACCAAGGATTCCGTGTTTCTACGTCTGTAATCCCAAGGGATGTTAAAGCAGTAGACAAGGCTTGAGCGATCGCTTGCACGTTTCCCTTACCACCGAACTCAGCGACAAAGCGCCCCCCTGGTTTCAGTGACTGATGCACACAGGCGATCGCCTTTTCTGGTTCTTTCACCCAATGCAAAGTCGCGTTGGAAAATACTGCATCTAATGGCTGGTCTATTTGAAAGTTTCTCGCATCAGCGATATCAAATAATAGATGAGGATAGTTTTCCCTAGCTTTCTCAATCATGGCAGGTGCGCGATCGATTCCCATCACCTCAGCACCAGCCAAGGAAATTTTCTCGGTGAGTTGTCCTGTACCACAGCCCAAATCCAAAATAGATTCTCCTGATTTGGGGTTGAGCAATTTTAATAATTCTTCCCCATATTGCCAAACAAAGGCGTGTTTATCCTCATACAGGTGACTATCCCAATCATTTTTAAGTGGAGAGAATTGGGGGTTTTGTGAGCGATCGTTTTTCATGATGATTGGGAAACATGAGTATGATGAACAGACTGATGATGGTGCAGTAGTTATTCTCGTAGCAGCAATGAAATTTTCATAGTGTTACCTATTTGTAGAAAATCCATGACATCTCAAGAATTTTTAGAAAATTTGGCTACAGCCGCAACAGATCCCGAAAAACTCATGGTTGTTGCTGAATACCTGGAAACAACTGCAATGGACAATGCAACCACTCCAAGATGGCGCAGCATTCCTTACAGTTCTGAAATTGAGATGGCGCTGAAGAATTTGGCTTTTCATTTAGAAGGACTTGCTGAGGTAGGAAATTGATTTTGCGCCTTCAATTGCCTTGTTTCATCCACTCTCGCGCTGCTTTTTCGGCGGCTTCGGGCGTATAGTAAAGCTTGCGCTCACCAAACACTGCACCACCAGGGCTAATCACCCGGAACTGCCAGGAATCATCTTTTTCAGTATAAAACACTGTGAGGGTAACGTTTTGAATGCCAACAACTAAGTGAATTTTGGTGGTACTCATTAGTGGTGTCTCGACGTTTACCCTTTTTTTATCATTTTTAATATATAAATAGGATGCGATCTGCTTGCAGCAGCGCTTCGCTATCGCCGGAGGCGGGGCTTTGCCCATCGCTTATTCTAAATATCACCAGCTTATAAATCGTATAAAGTTTTAAACCAGGTTATAAATCCCTGTACCTTTGCATCTTGCGGGTTCAAAATATTATACTTTATGGCTTGATGTATTTGTCTACCTGGTTTATTTTGCCATGCTAACCAAGTGTAAATTTCCGCTTTATGAATATAGGAATCTTTGAATGTTGCTCCTTGATTTTTTGCCTCCCTTGCTACCTCCTGAGCATATTGCCAAAGAGATGTCCCCTCTTGAGGAATCATGTAACCTAAAAATGTTTCTAGCATACCTGGGATGATATTATCTGGCATCATCCAAACCCCAAACTTTTGTCCATCTGGTGTATTAAAAATTAATCCTGTTTCTGGTATTTGTTTAGGAATCTCAATACTATTTGGCTGGCGAATACTTGACAAAACAGTATTTCTAAGACTTTGCCAACGTGAAAGCGGCTCAACATCACCATCTACAACTAAACCTAAATGAGTGCGTCCTCCAGTTTGCAATTCTGTATATATGAGGTCTGAAGTGATATTGTCAAAACCTTTACATTCATTAATTAATATAATTGGTTGCTCCTTTTTATCAACCCAAGTAATTCCATGTTTCTTAATTAACTCTGGTATAACTCGTAAATCATCTTGACCTTCAACTAACAATTTTTTGGGATTATCACTTTTTGCCATTGCTTAACGTACCTCAAGTTCTCTTTCAGCAGCAATGACCATTTGAGGTTCAGTAAAAACTATACTTCTTTCTTTACCTTTTTCAATCCTATGAATTCTAATACCATCTTTAGTTGTATCTTCTTGTTCTGCAATATCGGCTAAACTTTGCCAACAATCACTATTATGTGTAGTGGCAAAAACTTGTACATTTAATCTTTTGGCTGTTTGCCAAATCAGTTTCCACATATCGGACATGGTAGTAAAATGGAGTCCTGTATCAATCTCATCTATAAATAAATATCCATCTTTAGCGCATACAGTAGCTAGTATAATTCCTAAAATGCGCCAAATACCATCCCCCATACTACCAATTGGTACGCGCTGGTTACTGTCAGCAAGGCGGACATAAAAGCCAGTATGCGATTCAGCAGAACGTAATCTCATCATCTGACTAGCTTTTTGAACATTTGCTGGAGCAATACGTTCAATTTTATTATCAATAATTTTCAGTGCTTCTGTTACTAATTCTTCTTCAGGATTTAACACTACTTCGTTAAATAGTTCTGTCATTTTTTCAGTATTTAGGGAAGAAGAATTAATAAATATAGTTTTAGGCACTTTATTCGTTTTATCCCTGCCAAAACGTCTAATAGAGTTTAAATCTAGACAGTTATTATCTGATAAGGGTAAGTTTAAATGGTCTGTAGTTTCTTCTTGACGCTGCCAAATAATTTGAAAATTTATGATTTTTGTGTGATGACTTGATAAATAATCAGCAATAAGTTTTTCTTTGAATTTCTCATCCAAATTAGAATTATTTAAATCATAATCAATCCTTTGTTTAATTTCACCTATTTTTATAGAAAAATCCTCTTTAACATCATCGTTAATTCCTGAAATTGAAAATGTACTATCTCTCTGAAATTCATGCTCATTAAATAAATGAGAGATATCAAGTTCACGTTCTTCTCTTAGATGATCACTCCAAAAATACTCACCTCGGTTTATCATTATTTCACCGAGTGGCTCAAGATTAGTTCGTGAGCATAAAAGCTGAATAGCTTCTAATATAGATGTTTTACCACTGTTATTTTCACCCACGAGCAGATTAATTCTACCTAGCTGCTGAAGCTCGAAAGATTTAAAACATCGAAAATTCTCTATTTTTACGCTCTTTAACATGATTTTTTTAGCCAAAAACAACAAAGAGGTAATGACTGGTATTAGTGCAAGTAATTGTGATACCTCTCACTCTAGCAAAACAAGCGCCTGCTTTAACTACATTCATCAACAGCCGACTCCACAGGCTCAAATGTAACTTTGTTGTATAAATCTTGTAGGGAAATCTCAAAGGGTATAGTATTGAGTGCGATCGCCTGATCTTCCTCATCATACTCACGCAGCGACCATTGCTTTTTCCCAGTCTTAGAAAATTGCTCTACACGAATCCGAGTTTGGTCAATTAGTAAATATTCTTGAAACGTAGGAATAGTTCGGTAAGCCTCAAATTTATTCTCACGGTCATAGCCTTTGGTCGATTTTGATAAAACCTCAATAATCACCTGTGGATTGACAATGATATCTTTACAATTATTGAAAAATTCCGGTTCATCCGCCAGTATCATCACATCTGGATAAGTATAAATACGCTTTTGCGGTATCCACAGACGCAAATCACCTGTGAAAGCCTCATAATTCTGCTGTCTGAAAGCAAAATTTAATGCAGCGTAGAGATTGCCAGAGATTCGTTTATGATCTATTCGACATCTCCCAAAATTAGGTTTTAAACTTTGCTGTACAAGGCTTTGATGCTCATTTGCGGATATGTCTAATGTTCCGCCTGTCATTGGAATTATTACCCCGTCAATATATTCGCTTTTATACTCAGCAGCTTCCTCTAAAGCTAAATATTCCTCTGGAGTATAGTATCGCTGTTGTGTTACTTGCATAATTTTTTCCTGTAGCGATGCCTACAAATATTCTAACGTGTTCTGACAAATCATTTTAATTACGAATTACGAATTACGAATTACGAATTATTCCCACAGTCTTTTCCTATTTTTCCCGCTTAATCTTTCGTGAGTATCTGCTAACAAAGCGGGAATATTTAATTTTTCTGGACACCGAGGTAAACATTCCCCGCATTCTGTACAACGATTGCCTTTCATTCCAGGGAACCAGTGACCAGCATTTTCAAACATTCCATAACGATATTTTCCATAGTCCGTCATTTCATAAGCTAAGGCAAGATTTCGTAACCGCAATACTTCGGGAATATTGATATTTTCTGGACAAGGTAAACAGGCATAACACTGACTACATTTGTCAGTTTCTAAAGCAGCTTTTTGGTGTTCTTCTAAGTTTTGAAAAGCTAATTTTTCTGAAGGTGTTAATTCATGAACACTATCAGCAAACCGCAATGGTTCTATTAATTCATCTGGGTTAGCTGCACCCACACTCAAAGTAGTAATCCGATGATCACTGAGTAAAAATCGATAATTTAATTCTAAAGGTGAATAAGGCTGACACAGGTCTATTAATGTTTGGGGTGGCGTGTAGAGGCGGCCTCCCTTATCTGCTGGTGAAATTATAAAAATGCCCATGTCCTTTTCAGCAGCTAGCTGAATTGCTGGGGCATGACGTTGGAAAAAATAGTAATAATGCAGATTGACAAATTCAAATAAATCTGTATTGATTGCCGCTAAAATTATATCTAATGAAGCGTGGGTGGAAAAACCAACGTGTCGCACTCGACCGTCATCAACAGCTTCCTGGACGGCTTTCATGCAGCCACCGTTGGCTTGCACCCACTGGAGATGCTCCCAAGTATTTAAGCCATGAATGCCTAAGCAATCTAGATAATCTAGATTTAATCGTTCTAGGGATTCATCGATGCACCGACGCATACTATCAGCATCAACTGTAGGCAGGATTTTGGTAGTGATGTAAACCTGAGAACGGGGTAATGATAATCCGCCTTTGATAGCTGCACCAAGATACTCCTCACTTTTGCCATAACCTCTGGCTGTTTCTAGATGATTTACTCCTAGCGCTAAAGCTGCGGTAATTGTCTGCTGTGCATTTTCGACATCAGCCAGATAGCGCATTGTTCCAAGAGAAAAAACCGAGAGGTGTAGGTTAGTTTTGCCAAAGCGTCGGTATTGCATGATAAATGCTGAGTAAGAAGAAGAGTGGGAACAGAAAGAAATCCGGGAGAAAGACGTTGTTACAAATCCAATTTATTTATTCTCCCCTGCTCCCTGCTCCCTGCCCCTCTGCTTCCATCTAGCTGTCGCCATTACCAAAGCGCTTGATCAAATCTTCAGGGCGAAGATTGGAGATAAATTCACGGAAGGCTTGCTGTTCGGCTTCATCAGCGTCGCGATCAACAGGAATTGAAGCATCAGAAACCACTTCCTCCATGACCCAGATGGGGGCATTGGTACGGAGAGCAACGGCGATCGCATCGCTGGGACGCGCATCAATTTCTTTTTTGATTTCGCCTTGCTGGACAATTAAGGCTGCATAAAATGTATCCTTTTGTAAGGAGTGAATAATCACCTTTTCCAGAATCATGGAACATGACTCTAAAAGATTCACAATTAAGTCGTGTGTTAGCGGTCTGGGAGGCTTTTGATTTTCTAGCGCAGCCATAATTGCTCTCGCCTGTTCCTGTCCAATATAAATTGGTAAAGCCCGCCGATCTGAGGCATCTTTCAAAAGTACAATGGGACTGCGGGTTATGGCATCTAATGCTATGCCAGCGACTCTCATTTCAATCATTGCCTAAGCCTCTACAATCCTTTGAATGATTGGGCGCTCTGTAACAAATAATACTGTTTTGTTGGGTAACTTGGGGGCGGGAATAAACATAAGCATTGTTCTCTATAATTGCTTCTATTAAACTCCGAACTTGTTGTGAACACCAGAGTAATTCAAAGTGGTCTACCTAGACAATAACCTGATTAACCAAGTATGCCTTGTGAAGGATGCGAATGTGTTAATAACTTTATAATAGAAACAGTCAGAAATTATACCTAATGTGTTCAGCATTAATGACAGAATTACAGTGGATTTTTCGCAAAATTAGGCAATAAATAGAATTAGTTTGAGAAAAAAACCGTGTTTACAGGATTAATCCAAGCATTAGGAACGATGAAACCTCTAGGGGGGGATTCTTGGCAAATTACCTTTGTAAGTCAGTCCTCTGTTGTCATTATGCAGGATTTGGCTTACGGTGACAGCGTTGCTGTCGATGGAGTTTGCCTCACAGTGGAGAAAATTTTAAACAATGGGTTTATCGCCACTGCTTCACCGGAGACTCTACGCCGCACGACCCTGGGAGATGAGCAAACACAACAGACATATGTCAACTTAGAAGCTTCGCTGCGGGTGGGTGGTAAAGTCGGCGGTCACTTTGTCATGGGTCATGTAGATGGTATAGGTCAATTAGTAACGGCCGCACAAACGGCTAGTTCTTGGGAAATGACGTTTACAGCACCCGAAGCGATCGCGCGGTATATTGTCCCCAAAGGTAGCATTGCTGTGAATGGTATCAGCCTCACAGTAGCTGCTTATGAGCCGGAATTGTCTCAGTTCACAGTCGCAGTTATTCCCCTCACCTATGACGATACAAATCTCCGTTATCTTGTCTCAGGCAGTTGGGTAAATTTAGAAGGGGATATTCTCGGCAAATATGTCGAAAAATTTCTTTCCCCTGGCAAACAACATCCGAAAACTGATTACTTAACACCTGCTTTTTTAGCAGAAAATGGGTATTTGTAATTAGGGAGTAAGTAGAGACACGATTCATCGCGTCTCTACAAGAGAGTAGGGGAAGTCCAGTTTTTTGACTTTTGATTTTTGACTTTTGACTTTTGACTTCCGCCTTGCGGTGCTAGCTATCTGGGTCTTGGGTAACTTGAGCTGTTTGTAAAGCTTGTAGCATTTGACTGAGGGCAACTTGTAATTGTACACCTGAGTCAACAGCAACCCAACCTTGTGGTTTGAGGTGGCGGACTTCAAAGTGTAGGTGAGGCCCTGTAGAGTTACCAGTGCTACCAACTCGCCCAATCACAGTTCCTTGTTCTACCCTCTGACCGGGTTGAACAAATAGTTCTGACATATGAGCATAAAGGGTTTGTTGAGCAGAAGGGTGGTTAACAACTACGGTTAAACCATAACCACCCATCCAGTTGGCAGTTTGCACTGTACCTTCTGCGGCTGCTACTACAGGTGTCCCCGTTGGCGCAGCTAAATCTGTGCCGGCGTGGAAGCGGCTATCACCTGTAATCGGATGAGTTCTCCAACCAAATACAGAACTAATGCGAGCGGGTATAGAAAGGGGAAATGCCATTCCCCCATCGCCACTATATGCCAGTCTCCCAGTGAAGGGAATTTGTGGCAGCACTGATGCTAATTGGAAGTCGTAAGCTACTGTACTGGGTCGGGGTGCAATATTGCCTGCTGCCATTGGTGGGGGTAGAGTCCCGCCACTGGGTGCGATGGCAGATCGGTTCGCTGACGTGGTGGCGAAATCACTAGGGTTAGGGATAAACCGATTAGGGCGAGATGCAGTTTTGGTAGCCCCACCAGATACAGCCTGATTAGGAGTCCATCTGTTGTTGCTGTTATTAGTGGCTGCTGGTCGAGCGACTGGAACGTTCGCTACCTGAGTATTTTGGCTAGTTTTAAGCCAGTTGGGTGCTGTTTTAGCTTCAGAATTAGCTACTTGCTGATTGCTCTCAGGTTTCTGGGTGGCTTGAGCGCAACTACTGCCTGATAGACTTTGCCCAGACGGTAAAACGGTTTGACAACCACTAGAGCGTTCTGTTAGCACCACAGAGTTAGGTGCTTGATAAGTAGCCGTAGCATTGGGGTTGTAATTGATAGGATCAATATAGGCGTTATTATAATCCCTGGTTTTTCCTGTGGTTCCTATCGTTGCGCCGTTCGAGTTATTTGATGGTTGGGCAATTTCTGGAAGTTTTTCCGGTAAAGTGCGGGGTGTACTAGGTTGGGCTACTTCAGTTTTGAGCTTCTCCAAAGTCACATTGGCTCTGGGAGTAGAAACCTCAGTTTTGGGCTTCTCTAAACTCACATTGGCTCTGGGAGGGGAAACCTCAGTTTTGAGCTTCTCTAAACTCACATTGGCTCTGGGAGTAGAAACCTCAGTTTTGGGCTTCTCTAAACTCACATTGGCTCTGGGAGTAGAAACCTCAGTTTTGGGCTTCTCTAAAGTCACATTGGCTTTTGGAGGGGAAACCTCTTGTGTACTACGTAGTCTCTGTCTCAGGTCAGCTTGCGGTTCTGCAACTTCGGGTTGCGGTCGAGATAGCGCTGAAGAAAGAGTATCTTTTTTTACTGGATTTGGTATGACTACTGCTGATTGAGAACTTTCAACAGTCGGAACAATATTATCTATACCTGTTTCTGTTTGGGCAATTGCCAAGCCGCCACTTAAGAAACTGGCACTACTCAGCAAAAAAAAGCTTTGTGCTGGTAGCGTAGACGCATAGATATGGAAAAGCTTTCCGTAAGGAGAGCGTCTTGATGAGTTATTTAAATGGTGATGGGCAGATTTATGGCGCTGCGTCATTAGTTCTCTCAGTTGTATTAAATTAGCCTAAAGAGATGATGTCAGTGGTTTGTCTTGCCCAAAGAGCGAAATTTTAAACAAACCTAAAATGAAACAGAAGATTTACGGTAACCCAAACTGATTGTACCGGGTTCAACATAAATTTCTGGTGTTTTTATGTCATTTGAATCATACGTTTCAAAAGAGACATGAAGCTTTCCCTGTGAATTTACGCCCACCACAGTGCCTAAAAGATTATTGATGTACACTTGATCACCGATATTTGTCAATAAATCTAAATATCGAGACAAGAGTACACTTACTCCTTCTTGGCAGAGACAGTCTATACCGGATTTTATTCCTAGTAAAACTGTGTTCGTGAGCATTTCCAGACAAGAAATAGCTTTAGTAGCCTGGGTCGCTTGCCAGGATTCAAGATTGATGCCAGTATCGGGTACTGGGTTAGTCCAGTTAATACCGACACCAATCACTGCTTGTATGATCTGTCCATTATGGACTTTTGTTTCCGTCAAAATGCCGCCGAGTTTGCGACCATGCAATACTAAGTCATTAGGCCATTTAATGCCCACGCTTACGCCGGACTGGCGCAACCCCGCAGCAATTCCCCAAGCACTGGCTAAGGTGAGCTGATAACTATCCGTAGCTTCTAGTTTAGGAACAATACCCATCGAAAGATATAGTCCCCCGGTGGGAGAAATCCATTGACGACCCCATTGTCCTCGTCCAGAAGTTTGCTGGGTAGCAATTACTACAGAATTTTTATCAGCCCCCTGTCTCAGCAAGCCCCACAGGGTCTGATTAGTTGAAGGAACACTTTCAAAAATATGTAGGGAAGATGGTAAATAAGGATACCCATGTCCCGATTCCAGGGTAGTTTCCAAGAGTTGCAGATCAAATCCCACAGCAGTTAACCGAAATCCCGTTGTTCAAGTTAGCATTAATTGATTGATTTTGATTTCTGTTTCGGTTTGGTTCAAGATGCACACTTGGCACTGGCATAATTGGCAAGGACTACCCTATCTTACTTGTAGTCTTCTGAAAGATTGGCATCACGGTTTCTTTACTCAGCAGTTTTGGCCGCGATCGCCTGAAGATTTGACAAAAGCACTGCACCCTAAAGCATCAGCTTATCGTTTGCAGCAGGTACATGGCAATATAGTTCTCACCCCGCAAGAAATTGAGAACAATACAGGGTCAGAAGATTCTGGCTTAGTCTTGGGAGATGGTTTAATCAGCGAACACCCACTACAAGCTATTTGGGTAGCTAGCGCCGATTGTACACCTGTATTGATTGGGGATGTCAAAACTAGACAAGTAGCGGCACTACACGCCGGTTGGCGGGGGACTGCGGCGAAGATTGTTCCCCAGGCGATCGCGCGACTGCGAAACCAAGGTAGTCAACTGGATGACTTACGGATTGCAATGGGACCGGCGATCGCCGGTGAAGTGTACCAAGTTTCTCTGGAAGTAGCGGCGGAAATTGGTGCTAGCATTACACCCCATCAAGAAGTACAGCAGATTATTGATGCTTTGCATGAGTTACCAAATTCACCTTTATTAGCAGATCCCAACCCCGGAAAAGTCAGATTGGACGTGCGACGAGTCAATGCTTTACAACTGGAAAGCTTGGGGATTACCGCCGAACAAATAGCGATCGCGCCTTATTGTACTTACCAAACTCCAGAATATTTCTTTTCCTATCGTCGCGAGCAACAGAAAAAAATTCAATGGTCAGGAATTGTCAGGTAAAACAATCATCTGATTATTTTGGTTAAAAACAGACATAGGATGATTTTTAAGTTGAAACTGTAACCTCTATTAATAGTTCTCCACTGGCACTAAACTGAAGTGCCAGCAAGTTAAAGAGTTTGACGGCTATATGGAAGTCCAGCATTTTCAAGCTAAAGAACCTCCTTGTTTAATAGTTGCGAGCCTGTTAAAAGCTTATTTAGGTTTTTCAGAAATCAGTTCATGTCTGGTTTTTAATCATCACCAAACCTTAGTAATATCTGGATTTCTAAGTTATGCTCTTCTCTTAAAAAGAACCTTTCAATTAGACGTAGATAATTCAATTAATTATATTAACAACATCCAGGAATCAACTAATTTTCATACATATTCAAATAGCGAAATTAACCAAACTCTTTCTCCGCTTCATATATGGAAAAAAGGACATTGGGTATTTTTAGCATTTAGCCAAGCCTTAATTATCAGTTTAAATCGCTTGGCTGCTGCCATTGCTAATGACCAACTCGCTCAAGCAAAACTTGAGTTAGAAACAACTGCTGAACTTATGTACGCATCGGGAGCAGCAATGAAATTAACTGGAAGCTTTACTAGAGAGAAATATGAAAGTGAAATTCGTCCTACTATGATGACTGGTAATCACCAGTCGTTAGTACATTCAGAGAATTTAAGTGGGTTAATGATGTGGGATCACGATTATCTGATTAATGTCATTTGTAAGCAGAAAATATTGCCCATCATCAAAACTCTACCTAAGATCCTAGAAGCCGAACACGAAAAAATTGTCCTAGCTTATAAATGCGGAATATCTGATGGACACAAGAGTATTTGTGCAGAATTTGGTGGAGGTGAAATAGGTTCTTTGATCGCCGCTTCCCAAAGTAGTGCGGCTATCAAAACTTTGAAAAACTTTGAAAATAGCAGAGTCAAACTACTCGATCCTACGGGTCGAATCAAGGGGGGGTGTCCGCTAAATCAGACTCTCAGCGCAGAGACTTGTGTTAACTCAGACTCTCAGGGCAAAGACTTCTCTGCAAAAGATGCCATTTTGGAAGAAAAAAACTCAACATCATCCCCATCTCAAATCCTGAATCTTTTCTAGGGTTTACAACTAACCAAGCAATCAAATAACTTTGGCACTCAAACCCTGATAACCTCTGTCTCAATTCACCACAGGATGCTCCCCAGATGACATTAGAAAAAGAAAGCTTCGGATTACTTCAAGAAGCACTAGCAAAACTAGAAGAAGGTTTTCACAGCTTACCAAAGGTCGATCCCTCTCCTCACCTAGAGTCCCTGCGAACAGTGCTATTGGAAGTAGCAGAGCGGATGCAAGACAATTATCCTTATCCCCATCCCCTCTACGTTGGGCAAATGCTCAAACCGCCCACAGAGATTGCCCGTCTGGCATATATGCTATCCCTGTGGATTAATCCCAATAATCATGCCCTGGATGGTGGACGGGCAAGTTCGGCAATGGAGAAAGAAGCCGTGGCAGAAATTGCCAAAATGTTTGGTTGGGAAACCCATTTAGGACATCTGTGTGGTGGCGGCACAATGGCGAATTTAGAGGGTTTGTGGGTTGCAGGAAATTTACAACCAAATAAAAAAGTTGTCGCCTCTAGTCAGTCACACTACACCCATTCCAGAATTTGTGGTGTGCTTGGCCTTCCTTTTCAATCGATTTCCTGTGACAGTCGCGCTCGCATGGATATAGCAGCCCTGAAAAAACTTTTACAAGAAGATGATATTGGCACAGTTGTTGTGACCATCGGAACCACAGCAACGGGTTCTGTCGATCCCCTCCCTGAAATTCTCGAACTTCAGGCTGAATATGGATTCCGCATCCATGCAGATAGCGCCTACGGCGGTTACTTTACTTTAGTAAGTCATTTAGATGGGTCAACCAGAGCCGCTTTTGACTGTCTCAAACAGGTTGATTCCATTGTTATTGATCCGCATAAACATGGACTCCAACCTTACGGCTGTGGCTGCATTCTCTTCAAAGATCCTGCTGTGGGAAAACTCTATAAACATGATTCACCCTACACTTATTTTAGTTCTGAGGAACTGCATTTAGGTGAAATTAGCCTCGAATGTTCCAGGCCGGGTTCATCTGCGGTAGCACTCTGGGCAACTCAACGTTTACTGCCTCTAATTCCAGGCGGTCAGTTTGCTGATTCTTTGAGTAAGTCGCGAACAGCAGCACTGACTCTGTTTGAGAAACTGCAAAATGATTCGCGATTTATAGTGGCTTTCCCACCGGAACTGGACATTGTTATTTGGGCTGTAAAATCTCAGAGTGCGAGTGAATCTTCACGACTGGCAAAGGAGATTTTTAAAGTAGCAGGAGAGGAAAATCTCCACCTAGCTTTAGCTAATGTATCGCAACAGCTATTTGTAGAAAGTGGGGAAGGAATCAATTGGGATCAAGACTCTATTACCTGTCTGCGGTCTTGTTTAATCAAACCCGAACATCTAGATTGGCTAGAGCGAATTTGGCAAATCCTTGATTCTGTGACAAACAAGGTAATTCCAACTTCGTAATTTCTCAGACAACGTAATTCATCAAGTCCATTAATTGCAATAAGAGCAAAAGTAACATCACTGTCACGAGGGAAATAGAATTGCCGTCATTGAACTCCAAAGTATTTTTAGAAGCTCAAGCCTGTTTAAAATTGGCAATTCCTTTAGCCGCCGCCCAGTTATCTGAAAGTGCCATCAACTTTACAGATACGGTGATGATGGGTTTACTAGGGAGCCAAACTCTAGCAGCAGGAGCATTGGGATCTACGACCTACATTGCCCTCCTGTGGACGAGTTCAGGTATGGTTTCGGCGGTGGGTGTCCTCGTGGCGATCGCTTTTGGCGCTGGTAAACTTGAACTTCTCCGTAAAATCGCCTATCAAGGACTTTGGTTAGCTGTTCCCTTATCGATTCCCATGATGCTGCTGCTGTGGAATATGGCTCCTATTTTGCGGCAATTAGGGCAACAAGAAAGCACTGTCCTCCTGACTCAATCTTATCTACGAGCAATTGTCTGGGGCTTTCCAGCCTTGATTGGCTTTTCTGTCCTGAAAAACCTGGTGTCTGCCCTCAACCGTCCCCAACTGATTATGGTAATTATGGGAACTGGGGTAGTTGTTAATGTCGTTGCCAACTACATCCTCATGTTTGGCAAATTGGGTTTACCCGCCCTTGGTTTAGCGGGGATAGGTTGGGCAAGTACGTTGACGCTTTGGGGTCAATTCATCGCGGGAATCAGTTTAATCAGCTTAGACAAAGAACTGAGAAAATATCAATTATTTGGTAAGTGGTATCGCTTTGATGCTCTCCTATTTAAAGAAATTATTCAAATCGGTTTACCCACAGCTATTCTATTTGCTATAGAAATCAGCCTAAATACCTTTATAGCCTACCTTATGGGTTATCTAGGTACTGTTCCACTGGCAGCGCATCAAATTGCTATTCAAACCACACAAATCCTCTTAATGGTTCCTCTAGGCATTTCCTACGCCACCACTATGCGCGTGGGGCAAAATTTGGGAGAGAACGATCCCAAAGGAGTGAGACGAGCGGGGTTTGTGGGGATGGGATTGGGGGGAATATTTATGAGTTTCGTAGCTGTGATTTTAGGCGTATTTCCTGACTCTATTGCCGCAATTTATTTAGATCCTCAGAATCCAGAGAACACCGAAGTTATGCAACTCGCTATCACTTTGTTATATCTAGCCGTCGCTTCCCAACTCTTCGACGGAACGCAAGTCATTGCCGGGGGAGCCTTGCGGGGATTAAAAGATACTCGCGTTCCCCTGCTAATTGGTCTGTTAGCCTATTGGCCTATCGGCTTAGGGAGCGGTTATTTGATGGGAATCTATTGGCATTGGGGCAGCGTTGGTTTGTGGTTGGGCTTAGTTCTAGGACTCTTATCGGCTGCTGTGAGCTTAATCTGGCGTTTTTATAGCCAAACTACGGCTCTGTTGGAATCGAAAGCGATCGCTATTCCAGAGAATTATTAAAGATGGACAATCTATCAAACCTGTGCATTCACCAACTCTTCCAAGAACAGACTGCCAAAACACCAGAAAAAATTGCCCTTGTCATTGAGGACAAAAAGCTCACCTACTCAGTAGTCAACAAGCAAGCGAACCAGCTGGCCAACGCCCTGCAATCCCTTGGAGTGGGCTTAGAAACCCCAGTAGGCATCTGCTTGCGACGCTCGCCGGAAGCAGTAGTCGCTATTCTGGGAATCCTAAAAGCAGGTGGTGCTTACGTCCCCATAGATCCAGACTTTCCATTCGCCAGAAAACAGTACATTATTGAAGATTCTGGCTGTGGAGTCCTGATCACAGAAACATCTCTTCTGAATACCCTTCACCCCTTTGCGGGAAAAATTCTCCTGATAGACGACGAATCTCGATCGCAACAAGAAAGCAGCAACCCAGACGTTGCCGTTACCCCCGATGCCTTAATGTACATTTTGTACACCTCCGGCAGCACTGGCACTCCCAAAGGCGTTTGTGGCATTCACCTAGCCACTGTTAATCGCTGCATTTGGATGTGGAATCAGTATCCTTTTACCTCTGACGAAGTGTGCTGCCACAAAACCACCCTCAACTTTGTGGACTCGGTTTGGGAGATTTTTGGGGCATTGCTCAAAGGAGTCAAAGTCGTGATTCTTCCCCACTCCTCCAGCGCTAATCCTCAAGAAATCATTGGCTTTCTTCAATCCACCAAAGTGACTCGGCTCATCCTCGTGCCATCCTTGCTACAAGTGCTGCTCAACACTCGTTCAGATTTGGGAGCAGCCCTCCCCGCCCTCAAAATTTGGACAGTCAGCGGAGAGCGACTGACGCGAAATCTGTTACACAAATTCAGAGCCAGCGTGCCTGATGGGATTTTGCTGAATCTCTACGGAAGTACAGAGGTAGCAGGTGATGTCACCTGGGCAGAGTTGGCGGGGGATATGGGAAACCTAGAACCGGACGTGCCGATTGGTCAACCCATCCTCAATGCCGAGATTCATGTCTTGGATGAAAATTGGCAGCCTGTTTCCCCAGGGGAGGTAGGCGAACTGTGGGTGGGAGGTGTCGTGCTAGCACGCGGATACCACAACCAGCCTGAAGAAACCAAAGCGCGATTCATCCCCAATCCCTTTTCTAGCAACGGTATGCTCTTCAAAACAGGAGACCTAGTCACCAGAGACAATCATGGCTTGCTGTATTATATCGGTCGGGTTGATAATCAGGTGAAAATTCGGGGATTTCGAGTAGAACTAGAAGAGATTGAAAAAGTCTTGGCGCATTTTCACCCAGAAATCTCCCATGTCACGGTGATCGTTTCAGAAAACGAAGCGGCACTGGAAACAAAACAGCTAGTAGCGTTTGTTGCTCCTTCTACAGTGAATGTGGATGCAATCAAACAGTACGCCTTCTCCCATTTGCCTCATTATATGGTACCAGCGAGACTCGTGGCTGTAGATGAACTGCCCCTGACTCCCAACGGAAAAGTAGATCGCCAAGCCTTATCTGCCATGAGTGGGTGGAGATTGCGAGTCATAGATTCGGAACAGTTGCCTCAAACCGAAACAGAAAAATTATTAGCAGGGATTTGGCAGCAAATGTTTTTTGTGTCTGCTATTAGCAGAGACGATAATTTCTTTCATCTGGGTGGAAACTCTTTGTCTGTTGTATCTTTTCTAGAAAAACTCAAGCAGGAATTTGGGGTACGCATTCCCCTTTCTAACTTTGTCAATGAGCCGTCCCTCGCATCTTTAGCAAGGCTTTTTGATCAATACAAAGAAATCAAGTTTTTTCCAATGGTTGAGGTGCGCTTAAGTGATGTTGAAATCGTTACGTTCGAGGAGCAATATTTAGAACAGACTGTGGCATTAGTCAGCGAATGCTTCACTTTCAGAGAACCCTTGGGAGTCGGCTTGGGTCTTCAAAAAGAAGAGTTCAATAGCTTTTCAGAAACAGTTTGCAGAAACTGCCTCTTTGAGAGTTTATCCTTTGTGGCGCTCCATCGTCTTTCTGGAAATGTGATTGGATTTTGCTTGAGTGAAGATTTTGCTAGTTCTCTGGGGGGGGATTTTGAGATACCTGAGTTCTTGAAGCCAATTTTTGCACTATTGGATTCTTTAGATCGAATGTACATCAAAACTTATGGGGAGGTGAAAGTAGGAGAGATTATCCATGTATTTATGACAGGTACATCTTCCCATGTGGAAGGTGCTGCTATTGCTTTAGCTTTGGAAAAGAAGGTACTGGAAGTAGCCGCCAGTTTGAATTACAAGCGGGCTGTGACAATTTGTACCCATGCGGTTACGGCGTATATTGCTCAAGAGTTGGAATATCAACGAAGATATGCCGTACAGTACGAGTCTTTTGAGTTTGAGGGTAGGCGCGTTTTTTCTCATGTTCCTGCTCCTCATCAAGAAGCAGTGCTGTGGGAAAAGGTGCTGACACAATCGTGATTCCATTAATGTATACAGGAAAAAACAATGGCTAAAATTAGACTGATGCACGCTAAGTTACATAAAGTGTGCGTAACGGATGCAAATGTTAATTATGTAGGGAGTGTCACTATTGACACTGAATTGATCGATAAGGTGGGAATTCTGCCTTTGCAGGAGGTGGAAATTTGGAATGTTAGCAATGGCAACCGCTTGTCAACCTATGTGTTGCCAGGAGAGCCAGGAAGTGGTGTGATTTGTCTCAATGGTGCGGCGGCTCATTTGTGCGATCCTGGAGATTTTGTGATTATTGCTGCTTATGAAGAATGCGATCGCGCTGAAGTATTTCGCACTGGACACTCGGCGCGAGTGCTGATTGCTGATGAACACAATCGCTGTCAACAGTTTTTCTACCAGACTTTAGCTCCCAGCCAAGGCAAACTCCTATTTAACTCCGAGTCCACCTAATGAGCCGCAACAACCAATTCCTGTGATTTTATCGGAAAAAAGCGGATTTTTGGGATCATTTATCAACTTTCTGCTCCCTTGGGAAAAAAACTTGAGGATTTACTTAAATGAGAAATAACTATAAAAATTAACCAACTCCTAGAAGCCAAGATCCAAGAAAATGCCTCTTTTTTCATACTCTTTTTTTGGCGCAGGATTGCTCCACTATAATTGAGCTTTACTAAAAACGTTATGCACTGGTTTTTATCTGGACCGTTGAGTATACAAAGGTTGACGGTTAAGATTGCAGATTTACCTGTATCTTTAGAAGGTAAGAAATTGGTGCAGATGTCAGACTTTCACTATGATGGTGTGCGACTGTCGGCAGAAATGTTAGAACAGGCGATCGCACTCAGCAACCAATTAAAACCAGATTTAGTTTTATTGACTGGCGACTATGTAACCACAACCCCAGAACCCATTCAGGCGCTAGCCTTACGACTCAAACAGCTACAAAGTCAGGCTGGTATTTATGCCATATTGGGTAACCACGATATCCGTCACAGACAATCAAAAAGCACAATTACCAACGCCCTCACTAACATAGGAATTAACGTCCTGTGGAATGAAATCGCCTATCCTTTCGGAAAAGAATTACCATTAGTAGGACTAGCAGATCGTTCTTCCAGACAATTCAATCCCACAGCAGTCATGAACCAACTAGACCCTGACATACCTCGGATTGTGTTATCTCATAACCCGGATACTGCGGAGTTATTGCAAGCATGGCGAGTAGATTTACAATTATCTGGTCACACACACGGCGGCCAAATCGTGATTCCCGGACTAGGGCCGATATTACTTTGCTATCAAAGGATTGTGGAAAGTATACCCAATCAACTGCGGTATCGCTTACCTTTTGCGCGCAGAAAACACGTTTTTATCCGTCATGGGGAATGGGCGCAAGGTTTACATCGAGTCGGAAACAATCAGCTGTATGTCAATCGTGGTTTGGGAACTTATTTCCCAGGACGCTTATTTTGTCCCCCTGAAGTTACAGAAATTATCCTCCAAAGGACATAGATTATCCAGAAATTTTTACACTTTATCCAAGATGTATTTTGATTTTTGATAAGCTGTAAACGCTGGTATGAGGAGTCTGGTGTTGCACTATGCACTGGTTGTTTACGGGACGTTTAAGAGTAGATAAAATAACGGTTAAGATTGCGGACTTACCACAATCTTTGCAAGGTACAAAGCTGGTACAGTTGACAGACTTTCACTATGATGGTGTGAGAATTTCTGAAGAACTTTTAGCACAAGCGATCGCCGCTAGTAATGAAGCTGAACCCGATATAATTCTCTTAACTGGCGACTATGTAACCGACGATCCTACACCAATTCACGAACTAGCTTTACGACTGAAACATTTACAAAGTCGTTGCGGTATTTATGCCGTCCTCGGCAACCATGATATACATTACAAGCACTCCCAAGCAGAAATTACATCCGCCCTCACTAGCATTGATGTTCATGTCCTGTGGAATGAAATCGCCTATCCTTTAGGACAAGAGTTACCAATAGTAGGGCTAGCTGATTATTGGTCAAGGGAATTCAACCCCTCACCAGTTATGGATAGACTCCATTCAGGTACACCCCGCATTGTATTATCCCATAACCCAGATACTGCCAAAATTTTGGAAAAGTGGCGCGTTGATTTGCAACTATCTGGACATACCCACGGAGGTCATATTGTGATACCAGGACTTGGCCCTGCCATTTTTCATTATCAAAAGCTGCTGAAACAACTTCCTAAAAAAGTGCGCCGTTGGGAACCATTATTACTAGGAGATTGCTCAAAAGTCGTTAAATATTGGGAGTGGGCAAAAGGTTTTCACCAAGTGTCAAATAATCAATTATACGTCAATCGCGGCTTAGGAACTTATCGTCCAGGACGTTTATTTTGTCCACCCGAAGTTACTGTAATTACGTTAATTTAGCCCATAGTTATTTATTAGTTATACCGCATAAACAATGTTTGCTCGTAGTCAGGACTTTAGTCCTGAAGTTAGGGACTGAAGTTTCTACTACAAACCTTTTACTACTCGCTGAAATATTCGCTCTACTGTATGTTTACTCATGCTTTTATGAATTAGCCAACCGCATCTGCTTCTTGCTTCAACTTCCTTAATTTGGCAGCTAAGTAGGATTTCATTTCACTCAGATTTTGGATCTTTTTAGCAATTTGTTCAAGTTTGCTCTCGATGATTCTGATTTGTTCGCCTGGGGGAATTGCATCATTTTCCCATTGATCAATTAGCTGTTTGATCTCTTTGAGAGTAAATCCGAGTCCTTTTGCCTTGTTGATCAAAAAAAGACGTTCTACCGTTGTTGCGTCGTATTGTTTGTAAATTCTGCTTCCAGCCGGCTGGTCACTTGCCGTGATTAACCCCATTTTTTCGTAAAAGCGGATAGTGTCTTTCGATAAATTCGTTTTCTTGGACAGTTCACCAATCAACATCACAGAGACCTCAGATATTTTACTTGACTGTGGAGTATAGTCCACAGTTTAAGCTGTGTGATAGCAAAATTAAATTTTCTAGTGAGCAAGAATGAGTAAAACTGTGTTGATTACAGGTGCTTCTAGTGGGATTGGTGAAGCAACAGCCAAGTATTTTCTACAGCAAGGCTGGAACGTTGCCGCAACGATGCGTTCACCCAGGAAGACTGATAATTGGGCAAAGGGAAAGAACATAATATATCCGCTTCTTGATGTCACTAAACCTGAGACAATTTCTGCGGCAATTCGCGAGACATTAGAACATTTTGGACATATTGAAGTTTTGGTGAATAATGCAGGATATGCACTCATGGGACCAATTGAAGGTGTCACATCTGAGCAATTAGAACATCAGTTTCAAACTAATTTTTTTGGGCTTGTATCCACAATACAAACCCTCCTTCCCGTTTTTCGCCAACAGGGTAGAGGCACAATTATCAACGTGTCTTCTATTGGCGGTCGTCTCGCTTTCCCTCTGACATCTTCTTATCATGCAACAAAATGGGCTGTAGAGGGACTTTCTGAGTCTATACGCTATGAATTACGTCCCTTTGGCATTCGGGTGAAAATTATTGAACCGGGTGGAATTAAGACAAATTTTATCAATCACGGGACAACTTGGGCAAAGCATCCTGACTATACAGAAATGGTGAATCGGATGAAGCAGTTCAGTGAGAAGGTCAATGACTCTTTACCAGAACCGGAAGGCGTTGCTAAAACAATTTATCGGGCTGCAACCGACGGAACGCAAAGACTACGGTATTCTCCTTACGGCGAGGTTTTTTTCTTCTTACACGCAATACTTCCAGATAGATTATGGCGGTCTTTAGTCGGAAATATGATGCTGGGGAAAATGAAGTAACATCCTCATAATTTTCCTGAAATTTTTAGTCATAATCCTCTGAGTATGCGAACAGATATTAAGTTTTGCATCATGGGTTTGAGGCGATCGCTCATACTAGACACGTAGTAAATTTATTTTTAATTCTAGTATGGGAAGTTACAAATTATCGCGATCGCCTATTCATCCTCAACAGCTTTTTAATTTTCTGACACCATCTTGATAACAAAGATTTACGCCGGAACACAGGCTTATATGACTTTGCCCATCTGGAATATTGCGATTTATTGCTCCCATACTGTTCTAAGGATGCGGCTTTATTTAAATCTGAAGCGGCTCTATATTCAAACCCTAATTGAGAACAAACGAAGCCCCGATATTTGTAGGCTTCAACATAACGAGGATTGAGGCGAATGGCTTTGGTAAAATCTGCGATCGCCTCCTCATATTTTCCTTTGTTAGCATTCTCCACTCCGCAGTTATAAAAACTTTCAGCATCCCAACGCTTGACAGATATGTTTATTTTATCAGTTGAAGTACTTGTGGGCGAAGCAGAAGGCGCACTTTCAGTATTTATCTGTTGAGACTTGAGTTGGTTGTAAGCTACATTGATATCCTTAATTTTTGCCTCTGCTTCCTGTTTTTGCTGTGAATCAGAAAAGCGATCAGGATGCCAAATTTTCACCAACTTACGGTAAGCTTGCTTTACCTGTGCCTGTGATGCACCGGGTGTCAGTCCTAAAACTTCATAAGCATGATTTATATCAAGGCGATCGCTCATACTGAAAGAAACAGGCAACTATCTATATCAATATATGTTAACTATTCCCCTAAATCTTCTTCACTCAACCCAAACGCCTCATAGTGGATATCATTGGGATGGTAGCAGTCGCCGCTTCTTTGAAGGCTGGTATGATCGCGTAACTTTACCCGATTGTGGTCAAACCTTCGCCTTTATGTACTCTATCGAAGATCCCATTGGTGGTAAACCCCATAGCGGTGGTGCAGCCCAAGTCCTGGGGGTGAATGATGAGTATATCTGCCGTACTTTTCCTGATGTGACAAAATTTTGGGGTAGTCGAGATGTCCTCGGATTAGGTCATTGGGGTAAAACCGACCTCAACACCCCACCAGTGTATCTCCTCCCGACGGAGTTTGAAAGTCATATTCAAGAAGGCTATCAAGCTACAGCTACCTTAAATCAGGGAGAGATTCGTGATCCCGCCACTGGTAATTATTGCCGTTGGCGGTACGAAATTCAGCCGATCTACTACTGGGGAAATCAAAATAGTATTCAGCAATCAACTGCTGGTTGGATGTCATCTTTACAGATTTTTGAACCTGGATGGCAAATTTTAATGGCTCACGGCGTAGCCAGTGGTTCAATAGATTGGAATGGCAAAATCTATGAATTTAGCAACGCGCCAGCTTACAAAGAGAAAAATTGGGGCGGTGCTTTTCCGCAAAAATGGTTTTGGTTAAACTGTAATAGCTTTGATGGCGAACCCGATTTGGCTTTAACGGCTGGCGGTGGTAAGCGCGGAGTGTTGTGGTGGATGGAATCTGTCGCTATGATTGGGTTGCACTATCAAGGCCAGTTTTATGAATTCGTTCCCTGGAATGCAAAAGTAGAATGGGACATTCAGCCCTGGGGTAGATGGCAAATGCGCGCGAGAAACTTAGATTATGAAATTGAATTAACTGGAACCACGCATTTACCTGGTACACTCCTGCGTGCGCCGACAGCAAATGGTTTGTTATTCTGTTGTCGGGACACCATGCAAGGAAAACTAGATTTGGAGTTACGAAAATTAAGCAATAAAAAATCTCAAACAATCCTGAAAGCACAAAGTTCTGTTTGTGGTTTAGAAATAGGTGGGGGTTCTTGGAATAATTCTTGGCAGTCTAGCTAAGACTACTGCTATGATAGTATGTGCTTGCATATGCTTTATAGTTGGGGCTGTAGCTCAGTTGGATAGAGCGAGCGCCTCCTAAGCGCTAGGTCGCCGGTTCGAGCCTGGCCAGTCCCGTCCCCACAAAACAATTCAATGAAAAAGTGAGTCGGAACTGATTGATGAATTTTCCGCTCCAGTTGAGTATATGTCATCAATCACTACATATCATGTTAATGCACTTTTAACTGTGTATTGAAATGAAAATGTCAGTTCATATCTAAGTTGATTTGGGAAAAATCTAGTTAAATACTGGATTTATGTTTTTTCAGAAAAAATCCTGGACTCAATAGACAAAAGTATTGCCAAGTTTGACTGAATATCTAGACTAACGTAAACAGATATAGTAAAATGTACACTTGAGTGTTTACTAGAAAACAACCACTGTTAATTGCAGTTCCATGTCCAGATAGTAAGCGTGACGTAACAAAGTTACTATATTTCTAAAACACAAGAGTAGTCTAGAATTCATTAGTTCGCTAATAAAACCGGATAGAGGGGATTGTAGTTTCTCCAGTACAGGTAAAAGCGTACAAACTAATACTTTGGATATTGGTTCATATTATTAGCAACTATAGAGCCTTGAAGAATAATCTATTATTTACAGGTCATTCATTTCGGTTTATGGTTTTCGCCCTACCTCTATTAATGTGGTTGGGATACCAGGAATCGAAAATTGAAAGTTTGCAACCCCAAGCAGTCTTAGTCTTGGGTGGTTCTACGTCACATCTAGAACGAGAGAGATTTACAGCCAATTTTGTCCGCGAGCATCCAAGTTTACCAATTTGGATTTCTGGTGGTAGTCCACCTAGATCAACTCAAAATGTGTTTGCCAAGGCTGGAGTTGATCCAAAACGATTACACCTGGATTATGAAGCTGTAGATACTGTTACCAATTTTACTACACTAGTCGATGAGTTGCAAGCTCAAGGTATTAAGAGTGTTTATTTAATTACTTCTGAGTTCCATATGCGCCGCGCTCGTGTTGTGGGCGAGATAGTTTTGGGGAGTCGGGGTATTCAATTCAAACCTGTGCCAGTACCTTCAAAAAATATGCGTGAACCCGTGGATAAATCTATCCGTGATGGAGCTAGAGCTTTAATTTGGGTGGCTACTGGTTACACGGGTGCAGAACATAGCAAAAAACAGTGAATGGGAGATTGGGGACTAGGAACTGGGAAGATTTGGATGGGAATTCAGACTCCACCCAAATCTTCAAAGAATTTCTTTCCTAGTCTGATGCAGCCATTTCTTTGACTAGAACATAGGGCTGAATAATCAGAGTCTGAAATCGTTTGTGGCGATCGCTATTCCAATTTCCCATTTGTGTCTCTGAAGGTTTAGCCATCAATTGCTGATCAATCCACTGTTGCACCGATGAAATTTGATCACTGGCGATCGCCACTCCCACATCCAGCAAGTCTAAATCCTGCGCTACCACAATCACCGCATCACGTTGTACATGAGGAATTAGCCAATCCCACTCAGCCTCATCCAGAATTTCTGTTAGTTCTGTTCTTAAATCCGACATAATTCCCCGTCTTGATTCGTCTACGGCCGATTTTATAACATTAGTTGTTGCTATTTCTTAGCGTCCTAAATCATGTAACTCATTAATTGCTGTCGCACACTGATGTGTCACAGCTTGTAATTCTGCTTTATTAGTAGAACTGGGCGGATCAATTAATTTGCCAATCCGAATAGTTAAGGGAACTGCACGAGGGATAGCCGAACCTTTTTGTAATATCTTGTCAGAACCCCATAAACTCACGGGTAAGAATGGTGCTTGAGCCTTCGCCGCCAATAGTGCAGCCCCTCTTTTCGGATCTGTAATTCTACCATCTGGAGTGCGAGTACCTTCTAAGAAAACACCTACAGCCCAGCCATTTTCCAGATACTCCAGGGCGGCGCGTATAGAATTGCGATCGCCACTACCCCGACTCACCGGGTAAGCACCATACAATTTAATTGCTTGTGCCAAAACTGGGACTTCAAATAACTCTTCCTTGGCCATGTACGCCACTGGACGACGGACACAATTAGAGACAATCGGCGGATCAAAGTAACTAGCATGATTACTCACTACTACTAGTTTTCCTGATTTGGGGACATTTTCCACCCCATAAATTCGCCCCCGAAAGTAAGTATGAAGCATAGGGCTGACAATCGACCACTTAAAAGCGTGGTATAGTGCCAGACTGATTAAAGGTTGGCGTTCTCTGGTCACGGAAGATAATTCAATTTATTTGATTAAAATTTAGCATAAGCGATCGCGATCGCTTTTAGTCAGTCAGTATAGGTAGATTTAGCTTGTTTACAAACTATTTAGGTGCGATAATCACATATTGTAGGCTAGTGGCTAAGTTGCATCTTTGTATCACTGTGCAGTTCTAAACAACATCCCGCCAATCCCATAGACAGTATTAAAGGTATTTAGTCTCAGTCGTAGGGTGTGTTAGCGGTAGCGTAACGCACCAAAACCTTAATAATGGTGCGTTACGGACTTCATCCTAACGCACCCTACAATACTTAATTTTTTCATAAATCAAACCGGATTCCTATATTTTGAGATGCCATTGCATAAGTGTTAAACTTAGCCCTAATCTACTTAATATTAGCTAATTCAGGAAGTGCATCAAAATTGACAGGTATTTTGAGCATCTCTAGGACTTCAAGGAATAGATGAGGGTTGTCAATATTCTGAATATACACAGTTCTACTACCCCAATGTCCCCAGTTCTTGTTATTCTTGAATTCTAGCTTAGGTTCAAGTTCAAATCCATCATCATCACTATCAAAATAAAATCTTAACTCTTTAATCTGATGAATAGGAAAAAATGATTTCTGATTCGTTCTAATCCCTTGAACACTGACTTTCAATCCCTGAAAATCAACCTCTTTACCACTTTGCAAGTCTGCCATGATTTGAGGCATCAATCTGGATTTGACTAATTTTCCAATCAATTTAAAGAGAACCCGTGACTTAGAACTACAGCCTGCCACATCAGCATAAATACCAAAAGGCATTTTTTGACGGTTTCCCATATAATATTGATAGCTGATAATGTCAGTATAACTAGTCCTTTTCCCATTCACATAGATCGCAGATTCGCTACAGGAAATTCTGATATATTTAATATCTTCATATCTACAATGAATCTCTTGCTCTCGTCGGAAAAAACCTAACTTAACCTGATATAAACCATGCTCAAAAGCAACGATTCTCTCAGCATATTTTAGTTTAGACGAAACAAAAAATATCCATAAAACCAAGCCCCAACATACCCCAAACATAATTAGCACAGTTAATGGACTTTCTCGTATGCTTGAAGGTGATAAATTGAGTGAACTTAGAAGTTTGGGATTCAATGATTCCAAGATATTGCTAAGTCCCTCAATGACCAACAAAAGTGGATACAGACCACAAAGCATAAAAAAGACAATCATCAAACTAAGGATAACAGTCGCTACCAATTCATTACGTGCAAAATAATTTTTGCACGGGATTTCATCAATTTTCAGAAACTTGCCAAATTGATATTGGAAAGCTATTTCTCTTTCATGATCAGACAACTGTGTATACATACTGTTGGTAATTCAACTTGTTTAAATGTGAAAAAAGAATTGATAAAAGTTCAATCCAACCTTCAGCCGCAAGTGTTCCCCAGAATAAAACAGCATCTCCTGTTAAGTTGTAGTCAATTAAAAAATTCATGATAGGGATGCAATGCGCTCTTTCCAAGATTGGAGTTTTGCGCGTAGAGCTTCCTGACCAACTTTATTCGGCATAGCTGCAATTGTCGCAAATCTTTCGCGGTTTTTCTCTTGCCAATATTGTCGAATTTCCTCTCCATTTTGGAGAAAATTTTGATACTCGGCTGCCATTTCAGAATTATGAGCTTCTATGTAGGCTAAAGCCAAGTTCACCTGCTCATCATTTAGTCCCAGCTTTTCACGAATCAACTTAGATGGATATTCGGCTTTGAGATAGTCCATCACATCGTACAAAGTAATACGTGTTCCGGCGATAATTAGTCCCCGTTCTGTACGAATAATACCTGGTTGTCCGTTGGATACGGTTGTCATATCCATCATCTCCTAGAAGTTATCTCAGCTGATTCTATTGAATTTTGAATGAACTTGTCCAATACCCTATGCTGGCAATTCCGCAGCATTACGGACATTTTTTAAGATTAAATCAGGAGTGGTACGTTTAATCAAATTAGTTAGCACATTACCTGGGCCAATTTCCACTACTTCCTCAATACCATCTGTTGGTAATTGCAGAGAAATTTCTCGCCAGCGGACTGAACCGGTCATTTGTTGGCTGAGGCGCTGCTTGAGAATCTTCGCATCAGTAGATGGAAATGGATCTACATTAGACATTACTGGTACAACAACTGGCTGAAATTCCACTGATTCTAAAATGTCTTGGAACTCCGCCGCCGCCGCCGCCATAAAGGGTGAGTGAAATGCTCCAGAAGTTCTTAAGGGTATAGCACGTTTGGCTTTCACTTGAGACATGACTTCTCGTACAGCTTCTGGAGTCCCAGAAATCACCACCTGAGCCGGACTGTTATCATTTGCCAAAACTGCATCTGGTGTCTGAGCTAGAACTGTTTCTAACTGTTCACGGTCAAAGTTCATCAAAGCCGCCATCATTCCACCGGCGGCACTATCCATGAGTTCAGCCCGACGCTTGACTAGATGTAATCCAGCCGACCACTCAAACACACCTGCAATATAAAGGGCAATGTATTCACCCAAACTGTGACCAGCGACTACATCTGGTTTATGTCCCCGTTCCCGGAGGATATCAGCCAGGATGCTTTCTACCACATAAAGACTTGGCTGTGTATAGAGCGTCCGTGATAACTTTTCTTCTTCGCTTTGACATAAGTCGATTACAGACCAGCCCAAAATCGCTTCAGCTTGGGCAAATTTATCTTTAGCACTTGGTATATCTAATAAGTCAATTCCCATTCCCAGCGCTTGAGAACCTTGTCCGGGAAACACCCATGCAGTTTTAGTCATTTGTCATTTGTCATTTGTCATTTGTCATTTGTCATTTGTCATTTGTCATTTGTCATTTGTCATTTGTCATTTGTCATTTGTCATTTGTCATTTGTCATTTGTCATTTGTCATTTGTCATTTGTCATTTG